>JANQFE010000055.1 GCA_028278025.1 Thermodesulfobacteriota bacterium
AAAGTCGGCTAAAGGAAAAACAACATACCTCTGAAATTCTCACGAGGGGTATATTTTTTCATAGCACCTTCCTTCGGTGCTTACTCAAGTCTTCGCCTATAGGCGAGGGTTTTTCTCCCCGAGTGAGACAATAATATTTATGCAACAGATTCCTGAAGCATAGGAAAAAATAACAGTAACAGGAAATTGATTTTGTCAGGAAAAGTATAGAAATGTTGGCTTTGTGTGTCAACACTTAACCTTGCATAAATGATTGTTCTGTTTCGTCTTCTATCCTCTTATCATTTGACTTACCTGCATGGTTTCCATATACTTTAAGTTAATAAAATAACAGGAGTAAAGGAGTCAACCCCATGGCCAGGACCCGCGCCCATGTTTTTGTTGAAGGCAGAGTACAGGGAGTGTTTTTCCGCGCGGAAACTCAGCACCATGCCCGCCTGTACAATCTTAGCGGCTGGGTCAGGAACTGTTATGACGGCAGGGTTGAAGCGGTGTTTGAAGGTAAACAGGAAGACGTTGAAAAAATGATTGCCTGGTGTCATAAAGGTCCCGACTATGCAGCAGTGCAAAACGTGGAAGTATCCAGCGAAGAATATACAGGAGAGTTTGACTCATTCTCCATAATATACTAAGCCATCCTGATGAAAATCCTGCTTACTCAGCCTCCGCTTAGAGATTTTTACCAGACAGCTATTAGGACTCAGCCGCTCGGTCTCGCCTACCTTACCGCCGCTCTTACTGAGCATAACCACAGGATATAGAGGATGTATATTGTAGAATCAATACTGAACACATTCTATAGAAAAAAAATGCGCTCAGTGCTGTGCTTTGATGAAGTAGCTTCGGTGCCTATTCCCCCCAAATCCCCGGCCGATACAGATAACTATCTGCTGTATATCCATGTGCCTTTTTGTGAGTCCTTGTGTCCATATTGCTCGTTTCACCGGTATGAATACAGTGAGAAGACTGCCCGGGCATATTATGATGCCCTCTGGCAGGAACTGTGCATGTATCAAAGACTGGGGTATGATTTCAAGGGAATGTATATAGGCGGCGGCACGCCAACCATTATGATGGATCAGCTCATTGAGACCTTGGCTGTGACAAGAGAAATGTTCAGCGTGCAGGAAATATCCGTAGAGACCAATCCAAACCATCTCACCGAGGCTAATCTGCATCTTTTAAAAAATGCCGGTGTGAACAGACTCAGCGTAGGCGTGCAGAGCTTTGACGACAAGCTGCTTAGACACATAGGCAGATATGCAAAATACGGCAGCGCTCAACAAATCAAAGAAAAACTGAAAAGTGCCATAGGCCTATTTGATACCCTTAATGTTGACCTCATTTTTAACATGCCTGTCCAGACACATAAAAGCCTGGAGCAGGATCTCGATGTGATCGAAGAGTTGCTGCCTGAACAGGTAACCTTCTACCCCCTAATGACAGCGCCATCCGTTGAAATCGTTCTCAACAATAGCCTTGGTCCTATTAGCTACAAAAAGGAGAAACTCTTCTACTTCATTATTCTGGACAGAATGAAAAAAAATTATACCGGTTCCACGGCCTGGTGCTTTTCACGGAAAAAATCAATGATTGATGAATATATTATTGCCTATGATAAGTATATTGGTGCAGGTAGTGGTGCCTTTGGCTATTTCAACGATTGTATCTATATAAATACGTTTGCACTGGATGAGTATGTCCGGAAGATACAACATCATGAATTTCCCGTAACCAGAGTTAAACAGTTTACGGAACAAGAAAACATATATTATTTCCTGCTGATGAAGCTCTTTGGACTGTCTCTACCCAAAGCTGTTTTCAATACAGAACAGGGGCGGTATTATAAAAAAAAGCTCCGGCTTGAAATGCTGCTGCTCAAGCTGTCGCGTTCTATAGCAGAAAAGGCCGACTCAATCGAACTTACCGATAAGGGGAAGTATTACTGGGTTATGGCCATGCGAGAGTTCTTTATAGCTGTTGACACCATGCGGGACCACTGCAGGGAAAAACTACAGACGGACTAAAACAATGCTCATGTATAAATCTTTAGCTGATTTTCCAAACAGATTCATACATTTTTTTATTTTTTTATAAAAAATAAAACATTTTGTTTTAAAATTACGAAGAATAAACCAGGTTTTGTGCACCTGTGCAGGAAACTTTTTAACATAACGAACAAGTGGCCATAAAAGAATGTACGGATTGTACTTGACAAAACCAATGTAGTTATTAAGTTTTAAGGACTAACAAAAATAAGTGCACGGATTATCAGCGTAAAAAGATCTAAGCCGAACTGTATATGGGCAGCGTGAAGGAGGTAGAACACAGTGAGTACAAAAAAGAAATCGGTTTCATCAAAGCAGGAAAAACATAATACAGATGACTCGGTAGAAATACATTTCACTGATGATGACGAAGAAACTTCATCAGATTCACGTGAGGATGTTGACACAGAGGCCGAAGAAGACGAACAAGATATTCGCTTAGAAAAAATTGAAACTCTGGAAAAAGAAAAACAGGAGATCCATGACAGGCTGCTGCGTACCATGGCTGAGTTTGATAATTATAAAAAAAGAGTCACCCGTGAGAAGGAAAATTTAATTACCTACGGAACTGAAAAATTTGCCGGTGAACTGTTGCCTGTAATAGACAATATTGACCGGGCTCTGGAACAGGCCCGGAATACTGAGGAAGCTGCGCCGATCATAGAAGGAATCCGGATGATCTTAAAACAGTTTTTAGATGTGCTCGAAAAATTTCACATAAAACCCTTCAATTCCGTAGGAGAATTGTTTGACCCCGAAAAACATGAAGCCATGGCACAGCAGCCCCATGATGAATATGATGAAAATACCGTAATAACAGAATGTCAGAAAGGCTATTTCCTGCGTGATAAGTTGTTACGACCTGCGCGGGTTATAGTATCCACAACATCTACACAACAAGAGGATAGCCCGTCAGAGCCGGATGAAGAAAGCAACAATGAAAACTGCAACGTATCCGGGTAATAAGGACTATCTGCCAGCTGCCGGTTGCCGGTTGTACCCCGGCAGCCCCACAGGCACACCTACAATGGACTTATCTGATGCAGCTTTTCGATACGCTTCTCAATTGCAGGGTGAGTGCTGAATAGGCCCATAAGGGCTTTGCCTGCAAAAGGTTTAACAATAAACATATGCGCTGTAGAAGGATTTGCTTTAAGCGGTTTTCGTTTGGATGCATAATCCAACTTTTGCAAAGCCTGCGCCAGGCCGGAAGGTGTCCCTGCAAACCGGGCCCCGGTAGCATCTGCAAGAAATTCTCGTGAGCGGGATATCGCAAGCTGAATAATCATAGCAGCCAGCGGGGCAAAAATTGCAAGGACTAAAAGCTCTAGACCACTGCCGCCTTCGTCATCATCACTACCCAGCCCCCCAAAAACGGCTGTCCAGCGTGCCATACTTGCTATAAACGTTATGGCGCCCGCAAGCACGGCTGCAATAGTGCCGATCAGGATATCCCGGTTATGGATATGGGCAAGTTCATGGGCAAGCACCCCCTCCAGTTCCTGCCTGTTGAGCATGGTAAGGATACCCTGGGTTACGGCAACTGCAGCATGCCGGGGATTGCGTCCGGTAGCAAATGCGTTGGGTGAATCAGAAGCAATCACATATACCTTGGGCATCGGAAGATTTGCACTACTGGCAAGTTTCTGTACCGTAGTGTAAAGCTCGGGGGCATCCTGCTCGGTAACTTCCCGGGCCTTATACATTTTTAAAATAATTTTATCACTGAACCAGTAGCTGAACAGATTCATGCCGAGTGCAAACAAGAATGCAATAACCAATCCCATTTGTCCCCCGGCCAGCCCGCCGACCCATATTATTAAAAAGGTAAGTAACCCCAGAAGCATTGCTGTTTTCAGCTGATTTCCCATTACACTATTCCTTTCTGCAAAATATTATTCTCTGTATTTCTTTAAATGATAAACATTGTAGGACATAAGTCAAGTACAGATAGGTGGGGCAACATGCAACATCATTGCTAGAACATTTCCCTTTTTTCTATAGCCCTTGAGCACTGCAACGGCTGCTGTGGTAAGAGCATCTGCGGCAGTGCGAGCATTAGACGTTATGGTAACTTCTGGATATTCCAGCGAGCACAGAGCCCGCAGCAATCAACACCAAAGACCCTCGCAAAATCATTACCCCCAAATTCAAACGTGACACTGTACTAGGGGGTGTTCTCAATAAAAAGATAATGTTTTTCATTTGTTGTTCGATAGGAGTGTAATTTCAAATTACACGGAGACTACAGATGATTCGCAAG
>JANQFE010000079.1 GCA_028278025.1 Thermodesulfobacteriota bacterium
TCAACACGAGATCGATCACCTTAACGGCATGCTTATTATTGATAAACTTTCCAAAGTAAAACGGGACCTCATACTGAAGCAGTTTAAAAAGCTGCAGGAGAAGGAGCGGGAATAAAACTAAAAAGAGTAATGAGCAATGAGTGCTGAGAAATGAGTGAGGCAGGTCCGGAAGCAACCCTGCCTTTTAATTTTTTAACAAAGCGTCATTCCCGAGCAATCGGGAATACAGACTAACTCCGGAAAGACCTGCACAGTAATTTTAATGAACATAATAATGCAAGTTATCATGTGTATAGTTTAACTTTGTGGAAAAACATTTTTGTCATGCAACCTTGAATACTGATTTTGTGTAGAGTGCTTCAGGCATCACTCACACCACTATAAAATAAGACTTGTTATGAAAAATAATTAGTGTATACTAACTTTAAAAGTCTACCAACCTTTTGTGAATCCCCACAGAGAAAATATAAAAAGGAGGTTGCCCATGAAATACCAACTGGTAAGTTTGTTTTACATCATCTTTGTTGCTTTCCTGTTGCCGCAGGAGGTCCTTTCCTGTTCATCTTTTTCACTTGATACCAATGACGGGCCTGTGTTCGGGAAGAATTTTGACTGGGAGACGGGTGACGGTTTGATTTTTGTCAACAAACGCGGTGTTTCAAAAACAGCATTAATTCCTTATTCTGCAGTACCCGAATTTGAACCGGTACGCTGGACTTCCAAATTCGGCAGTGTGACCTTCAATTTTTTATGCCGGGAGTTTTCTGCTAGCGGCATAAATGAGGCTGGTCTGGTCGTGGAAGGTCTGGCAATTTTAGAGTCTGAAAGTTCTGAACCTGATAAGCGCCCCAGTGTTTTGCAGTCCCAATGGGTACCGTACCTGCTTGATAATTTCAGCACGGTTGCAGAAGTTATTGCAAGTGAGCAGCAGGTACGTATCTTTATTCCGGAAGGCAATCTCCCTGCTCACTATTTGGTCAGCGACCGAATGGGTAACTGTGCCAGTATTGAATTTATAGACGGCCACATGGTGTATCATACTGCCGACACGATGCCGGTAAAAGCCATTACCAATGCCGCCTATGCGGAATCAGTTGAGTTCTGGCAGATGGGCAGGATGCCGTCCCGGCTGTATGTCACCATGCATGGGATTATAGACCGTTTTGTAAGATCAGCAGACATGGTGGCCTATTATAACTGGGAAACATCAGGGCCGGCAGTTGAGTATGCCTTTGACATTTTAGCAGAGGTTACAGGGTCTTCCACCCAGTGGAGCATAGTCTATGATGTTGCACAGCGGCGTGTATATTTTTCTACTCTTGAGAATCCTAAGATGCGGGAGATTGATCTGAATGCTTTTGACTATTCCTGTGATACACCGGTCAAGGTTCTGGATATAAATGCTGATCTTGCCGGCGATGTCACCGGGGAGTTTATCGACTACACTGAGGAGCTTAATCGGGAACTGTTTTTATCCTGGAACCCGGAAATGTCCGAGGAAGTTCTTGATTATTTTACATCATATCCGGCAACTACAGTCTGCAACAAAAATTTTATTGCGGACGCCGACAATGATACAATGCTGAATGATATTGATAATTGCCCCACTATTGCAAATCCTGACCAGTCAGATTCAGATAATGACAGCTTTGGTGATCTGTGCGATACATTCCCTGATGATTATGACAATGACGGCATTGACGATAATTTCGACAACTGTCCTGAAAATTACAACCCCGCTCAGGCTGATACTGATGAGGACGGTATTGCTGATACATGCGAGGATGACGATGACAATGACAATGTGCTGGACGAAGCAGATAACTGTCCGAAGATAGCCAACACAGATCAGGTAGATACCGACGACGACGGAGTGGGGGATGTCTGTGATAACTGCCTTCGTGTTTCAAACTCCCGGCAGATAGATGTTGATAATGACGGGCGGGGGGACGCCTGTGATCCTTATATCCCTCGCATGATCAGCTGGTAGGGTGGGTGCCACAGTTTATAAGTATTCAATATTATCATCAGTAATATTGACAGACCAAAGATTCAAGGGTTTGTCATGTATCTGTGAATGTTGATTTTGTGCAGGTTAGGACTGCTATCTAAGGAAAATTTTTGTATTAGCAAACCGTTAATTTCCATTAAAAGTTATAAAATAAGACATATTCTCATTGACAGTAGTCCATACTTTTAATATGTTTAAAATCTATCTCTGATATTAATACTGTTTTGCTATGCTTGAGGGAACTTCACAGTAAAACGGTAATCATATAAGCCTAATTCCAATAAACAGAACATAATGCGTACATCAAAAGACCATGAAGTCATACGTGTACATTTGTGCATTACTAATGGTGTATTTTAATTAAGCTGAACTGTCTATAGGGGGATTAAGGTGGTTCAGCTTTTTTAGTTTTTGGGGAAGACCACTATTTTAAGAAAACTGGGTTAATAAAACAATTAATTTCATGGAGGAGGTTTGAGATGAACAAAGTATTAATTAGTGTAATTGTGTTATTGTTTTGCGTTATTGTCTCTGCTTATGCTGTACCTATACCCGACACAGGGCAGACTAAATGTTATGATAATGCTGTTGAGATTACCTGTCCATCACTGGGAGCCCCATTCTATGGTCAAGATGCCCAATATACCATCAGCCAACATTCCTACACTGACTTGGGGAACGGGGTTGTGCGTGATAACGTGACAGGTCTTGAGTGGGAAGTTAAATCCAACAAAGATGGTATGCCGGACTCCTTAAATCCTAATGATGCAGACAATTCCTATACCTGGTACGACGGCTCCAGTGGAACCCCTGGCAGCGGTACAAACACCCAAGATTTTATAAACGATCTCAATGCTGCTAATTACGGCGGGAACAACGATTGGCGCCTGCCCACTATAAAAGAACTTTCGACCTTGGTGGACTGCAATATTCCTGACCCAGGGCCGGTTATAGACGAAAATTTTTTCCCAGGGACTCAGAATAAATACTGGTCATCTAATACACTTGTTGGGACCAGTGCAGCATATTATGTATATTTCAATAATGGCTACGTAAACGCCGAAGCCACATCTTTCACTAACAGTGTCCGTGCCGTGAGGTCTGGGTCGCCATTAATTAATAATTTTATAAACAATGAAGATGGTACAGTTACCGATAAAGATAGCGGCCTCATGTGGCAGCAGGCCACAGCGCCGGGGACCTATACTTGGGAGAGTGCGCTTGCCTATTGTGAGGATCTCATTCTTAATAATGATGGTGAATGGACAATTGGCATACCAAATGCTTCAGGGATAAAATATGACAACTGGCGTCTACCCACCCGCAACGAGCTGCAGTCAATTGTCGATTATAGTATATCCAGTCCAGCGATAGACTCGGTTTTTCTGGGCACGATACCGGATCATTACTGGTCGTCTACTACCAACGCGTTAGATACAAACCAAGCGTGGACTGTACACTTTCTCTACGGCCACGTGAATTACGGATACATTAAGACAGGCAGCAATTATGTCCGTGCAGTGCGTGGTGGACAATATGATTACTGGTGTTGCCAATGCTACTTTTGGGATGACGTGATGTTTGAACTTGTCCCACAAGGATGTGCAGATAATTATTCATTAGTCAATGATATAGGTATAACCTGCCATGAGTTTTGTGAAATGTGTGGATCGTTTGATGAAGTCAAGATATTAGAAAATTGTTTTTGTCCTGCCTGGGATCTACTGAGTTGGGATTGGGAATACCCCGATAGCTGTGAAGAGAACTGCACTCTGGTAGAGCTTTCATCGTTTAAAGCTGTTGCTGAAAACAGGGAGGTGCGCTTGATCTGGTCCACTGCCTCTGAGATCGACAATGCAGGATTCAATATCTTCCGTGCCAAAGGTGACGGTGAGTACGAGCAGATTAACGATAGCTTGATTCCCGCAGAAGGATCTCCAACGGAAGGGATTGTATATGGGTTTGTAGATGATGATGTTGAGAACCGCATCACATACAGCTACATGCTTGAGGATATTGATATAAACGGAGTGACAACACAACACGGTCCAGTATCAGCAACACCCAGACTAATACTTGGAGATTAAAATAAAAATATACAATGAGGGAGTGAACCGATGGATAAACAAAAAGACTATGAAGCCCCAAAGATAATTACGTATTCTGAAGAAGATATATTGGATATTGTTGGTCCTGCATAGACATGCACAACAGGATTCCAGCCGACTTAACATACAACATATAAGATGAAATAGAGTGTAGAAGGTCAGTCATGTAAAGGCTGACCTTCTTTGTTACTAAGACAAGGATACTTTTGTTATCCTGCTGATTTTGAGCCCACCCAAAACTGCATGATACGGTTATACTCCTTCACAATCCAGCCGTCAAAACATAGCAGGTTAGCAGAACAAGTTTAGAACAAACACCCCTGCATTATTTTTTTGACTTTACTCAATACTCCTGTGGTATCATAATCCGCATATTGTTCTTAACTCCAAAAATATACTATATTATTTTACAGGAATTCCTATGGAAAATCTCGATTATTCAGTTATCGGTAACTGTCTGAGCGCTGCACTGGTATCAAAAACGGGTGCTATTGAATGGGCATGCCTTCCCGACTTCAACTCGCACGCGGTGTTTGCCGGCCTGCTTGACCCTTCACGTGGCGGCCATTTTGCCATTAACCCGGCAGGTAATTATCGTATAGAACAGCACTATATTACCAATACAAACATCGTTACCACCACTTTTACCTCGGGGCGCAGCTGTTTTAAGGTACATGACTTCATGCCTCGATATTACATTAACCATGGAGGTCATTATTTTCCACCCGATATTGTGCGCTACATTCAGGTGATAAACGGTACGCCCCGAGTGGTTATCGACTACAATCCACGGCTGTGTTACGGCGAGTATGATACAATCACGGAAATTCACCCTGACTGCATTAAAAGTTTTACCAGCCAGGGGACTTACGAATCAGTGTACCTGTATACGGATCTGCCTTACAAACAGGTGGTAGAAAAAAGTGAAATCACCCTGAAGAAGGATCACTATTTTTGTCTGGCATACAATCAGAAAATCATTTCGCCCAGCCTGGAAAAGGTTGTGCTTGATTTTGAGAAAACACGCGTTTACTGGCTCGACTGGTCTGCCAGGACCCCCAAATATGCAAAGTATAACAACGAAATCCTTCGCAGCGCACTCGTTCTCAAGCTGTTATCATTTTATAAAACAGGGGCTATCCTTGCTGCTGTCACTACATCGCTACCTGAAACCATCGGGGGGGTCAGAAACTGGGATTATCGTTTTTGCTGGCTCAGAGATGCTTCCATGATTATAGAGATAATGACACGCCTGGGGCACGATCATGTTGCGCGAAGATTTTTTGATTTTATTTTAGACATCATCCCATTTAAGGATAAAAAAATTCAGGTCATGTACGGTATCCGTGGCGAGCGCAATCTGCAGGAGCGGCAGCTCGATTTTCTTGCCGGCTATGGGGATTCCCGGCCTGTGCGTATCGGCAATGCCGCGTACCAGCAAAAGCAAAATGACATTTATGGTGTTCTGGTCGATGCTATCCACAAGGACCTGCTTATTTTTAGCTGTGATTTGGAGAAGAGCGAGCACCTGTGGACCGTTGTCAGGACCCTGCTGCGGCACGTGGAAAACAACTGGCGAACAGCCGACCGCGGCATTTGGGAGTTTAGAGGTATACGTCGGCACTTTGTTTTCTCCAAGGTGCTGTGCTGGGTAGCAGCCGACCGCAGCAGTAAAATCGCAGACCACCTGGGGAAAAGGAATTATTCCGAACAGTGGCGCCGTCTCGCCGATGAGATAAAAGCCGACATACTGCGCAAGGGATGGAACGAAGCAGTAGGAGCATTTACCCAGTTTTATGACAGCCATGATCTGGATGCGGCCAATCTTCTCATGGAGACCTACGGGTTCACCAGCGCTGATGATCCTCGCTATATTGCAACCGTGGAACGAACCTATGAGCAACTCTGCGAGGATGGACTCATGTTTCGCTACCGCAGCAAGGATGATTTCGGCTGTCCCACCAGTTCATTTACCGTCTGTACTTTCTGGATGATCAAAAGTCTTTTTAGAATTGGACGCGAAACATTAGCACGAGACATGTTCGAAAACATACTTTCCCATGCTAATTATGCGGGTCTTTTTTCGGAGGATATTGATATACAGACAAAACGCCTGCTCGGCAATTTTCCCCAGGGCTACAGTCACCTTGCGCTTATTGATACGGCGATGACACTCGGAGGCGGCAAGCTGGACAAAAACGATCAATTATACAATATTTATGCATCTCACCGGAGAGATAGTCCTTGATATGCTTGAACAAAAACGTGTTTGCTGCACTTACAGTTGCAAAACGAAAGATGCAATTATGGAGAGAAGATTATAATGAGAAGGCCACACAGCAGCCTGCACAACATGGCACCAAGAGATTTTTTTTGGTTAAAACGACCGAATTTGCGCACTCAAGAGTAGCCCCTACAAAAGGGTAACGTCAGTTCAACCTTTCTTAATATGTTTTTTCCACCAGCACACTAATTTTGAACCTGCCGAAGACTGTATGATACGGTTCTTACCTAACAAATTAAAGCCAATAATTTTTCAGGTTAGCAAAACCATCCTTACCACACTTACAATTCAGTCGCCGTAAACAATAATACTTTTTCTCCTGTAAAGTTCTAAAAGTACACTGAACGTATGGACATCCATGTAATAAATGTTTG
>JANQFE010000089.1 GCA_028278025.1 Thermodesulfobacteriota bacterium
CTGCCGGGGAGGACCAAACATCTTCTCCGGTTTCATATTCCCAGACCCATGCGCCTGTTGCTGCGTTCAAGCAGTAAACCTTACCATCCAGACTTCCTACATAGACATAACCGCCTGATACTGCCGGAGAGGATTCCACAGAACCTCCGGCTTCATATTCCCAGACCCATGCGCCTGTTGCTGCGTTCAAACAGTAAACCTTCCTATTAGTATTTCCTGCATAAACATAGCCGCCTGATACTGCCGGGTTGGAATATAATATATCACCTCCGGTTTTATATTCCCAGACCTTGCGCTTTTCACACGGGCCAAGCCCGCATAAGAAGATACATGAACTGATTAACAGACAGGTAGTGATTAACTTTTGGTGAGTCTTGTGCATGTTTTCCTCTCCTATATTTGAAAATATTTTACTGACAGACTATATAAAAAATAAAATTGGATGTCAATATTGCTTCAGTGGAAAAGGTGTCGCATCTTTAGCATGACAAAAACTCATAACCTCGTTACCATTGTCTCACTTTAATTATTATTCTTTTTTTACCGCATTGGGCATTTCTTTAAAAAAATCTGATCCCTTTTCCTGGCTACCACACTAATCCCCCTTCTTCCTCATCACCCTTTTATCGCCCATCCGCAGAGTAATGCGTGCTTTATCCATATATTCAAAGAGGGGAATAATGAATTTCCTGGTAAGGCCGGTCAGCTCCTTAAAATTTTTAATGGTCATTTCGCCGTCTTTTTCCATGAGTGTCCGGGCCTGCTGAACAATCCGGCTCAGCACCTCTGCATTATAAAGCAAGTCTTCATTGAGTTTAATGAGTGTGCCTTCCCGCACAAGCAGATCAAGTATGCTTGCAGCTTCCTTTTCCTGTATGTTGAGCTGCTCAATAAGTTCTCTTCTCGTGGGGGGAGTATGACCACCTTTTTTATAGAGGGTCTGAATATTATTTTTAAGATCCTGCTGATCACCCTGCAAAACCGTATTGTGTTCCGGCAGAGACAAAAATTCCTTTGTTATGCGGATACGTTCCTCCTGCATAAGCCTGTCAAGCACAAAAGAGTATAATCTCGGGTTTGTTCCTCGTGGAAGTCCCGCTGTAATTTCTTCTTTTAACAAGCCCGGCTTAAGCGGATTCCGGGCGTGAAATGCTTTCAGTTGATCGACTACATTTTTTTCAATAGCACGAATGATATCAGGCAGCGTTACCTGCAGCGGTTTTTTATTAAAGGCAACAATCTCACCCTTGGAAAGCATACTGTCTAACCGGGCTTGCAACTTTTTGGCTTCCAGACCACAGCGCGCCTGTATCTGTTGCAAATCAAGGCCGTTGGTGCCGGCTTCCTTGCAGAAAAGCAGCAGCGCTTCTACAATGTCTCCCTTTTTGAGGATGTCCAGACGCACAGTTGTCTGTTCTGAAAAACGTTTATGTTTGGGGGGAAGATTGTCAAGCACCTCGCCTCCCCCGATCGTGTATACCGGTGAGTAGCTCCGCAGAACATAGCGGTCATGGGGAAGTACTACAGCAGGTGTTTCGGGCACAATTTGTATATAACCACTGTCTCCAGGCTGCAGCTCTTCACTCTGCAGCAGTATTACCCGGCTGATAATTTCAGAAGTGCCCGCGTGAAAGCGGACCAGGGTCCTGTTTTTCAATGGCCGTGGAGAATGTTCCAGATGTTCGAACCATGCGGTAATCTTTTTTGCAGGCAGTATACTGCCAGGCCGGATGACAACATCTCCGCGGCTGATTGCAGCTTTTTCAATCCCCTGAAAATTGAGAGCAGTTCTTACCCCTGCAGGTGCTGAATCAGCCTTCGTGCCATGGACCTGCACTCCCCGTATTTTAGCACTGATCTTGGCCGGCAGAATTTCAACCTCGTTACCAACTGAAATTTTACCGGCCCTGAGCGTTCCGGTAATGACCGTACCAAAACCCTTCATTGAGAATACACGGTCTATCGGCAGACGAAACATGCCTAACGCCGGCCGTTCATCAATCTCTGCTATCAGACTCTCAAGGGCTGCCAGGAGTCTATCGATTCCTGTGTTGCTTGTCGCTGATACCGGAACAACCGGCGAATTTTCAAGAAAGGTGTCTTTTACAAATTTTTGTATGTCTGCAGTTACCAGCTCTATCCACTCTTCATCAACAAGGTCTGTTTTGGTAAGAACAATCAGGCCTTTTTTAATGGAAAGAACTCTGCAAATATCAAGATGCTCACGCGTCTGAGGCATAACACCTTCGTCAGCAGCAATAATCAGCATCACTGCGTCTATGCCGCCGACCCCTGCGACCATGTTTTTAACGAACCGTTCATGTCCGGGCACATCAATAATGCCGGCTTTCTGGCCGCTGGGCAGTGTAAGAGACGCAAACCCCAGTTCAATAGTGATGCCGCGTTCTTTTTCCTCTTTCAAACGATCACAGTCAGTGCCGGTTAAGACTTTAATGAGGGTTGTTTTTCCGTGATCAATGTGGCCGGCAGTTCCCAGAATAATGCGTTTCATGATACTCTAGGTAAAGAGGTTAAAGTGTTAAAAGGCAAAAGCAAAACACTAAACACTCGTTTTACCTTTCACTGTTATGTGTATTTCCATTGACATATACGGGTACATAAATTATCTTTATTTTAAATGAGTGTAAAGAAAATATTTTTTCAAAACAAATTGGAGGGTGGAAGTTAATAGAAACACCTTTGATGTGTCGTTATTTTGCCCTCTGAACACTTTTTAATTATGATTTCACAACACTCTGATACTGAACTGCACAAGCTGTTTGACGGACGGCTTACAATCTTCCAGAAGAAAAACGGCTATCGTTTTTCTATTGATTCAATTCTGCTTGGCAATTTTGCGGCAGAGCGAACATCCGGCAAGGTTGCCGATCTGGGTACCGGAAGCGGTATATTGCCCGTCCTTCTGGCCAGATCTGACGCAGTAAAAAAAATAACCGGTATTGAAATCCAGGAAGAACTTGCAGAACTGGCAATACAGAATATTGTTTTTAATAAATGCGAAGAAAAGGTTTCTATTATAAAAACAGATATAAAGAATCTTAAAACATATTTTGCTCCTGAAACTTTTGATGCGGTTGTGACAAATCCGCCTTTCTACCCGGCTGATTCAGGCAGAATAAACCCCGACGAACAGAATGCCGTTGCCCGGCATGAGCTGCACGGAACGCTGCAAGATTTTGTAACGGCAGCGGCCTTCCTTGTAAAGCTCTCGGGGAAGTTTATCGCCATCTATCTGTCCTCGAGAATTGCTGACCTGATTTCGCAAATGAGATTGAAAAACATCGAACCCAAAGTCCTGCAGTTTGTCCATGCCCGCCGTGATGAACCGGCAACCATGGTTTTAGTAGAAGGAATCAAGAGAGCAGGCCTTGAGGCAAAAATATTGCCGCCATTGATCCTCTATGAGAACGATGCAAATTATACTGAAGAGGTTAAACGCATATTCAGCAATATATGAACATAAGCTTTCACCACTATGTAATTTAGCAGCTAAGACCTTATCAATTATGAATTTTAAAAACATCGCCTTACATGTTCCGACAATTCTTCTTCCTGCGCAGGGTATTGACCTGTCACAATGGGCCGTTATTGCCTGTGATCAGTATACTTCCCAGCCGGAGTACTGGCAGCAGGTAAAAGAGTATGTAGAAGGAAGTCCGTCAACCCTGAATCTGATATTTCCGGAAGCTTTTCTTGAATCTGAGGCTAAGGGACAAATTATTCAGAACATTCATACACATATGCAGACTTATGGTGAGCAAAAGATTCTGGTTCCCCAAAAGCCCGGTTTTATCCTGGTTGACCGCTTAACCCCTCATGCTGCATCCCGTAAAGGGTTAATTGTTGCCCTGGACCTTGAACAGTATGACTACCGTGAAGGATCACGGTCATTGATCCGGCCGACAGAAGGAACCATACTGGACCGCCTCCCTCCCCGGATACAGGTAAGGGAAAATGCACCCATCGAACTTCCCCATATCATGGTTCTCATTGATGATCCCCAGCGCACAGTCATAGAGCCGTTGTGTGATAAAAACCTGAATAAAATCTATGATTTTGATCTCATGATGCAGGCCGGACATATAACAGGCTATCATGTGCATGATGAGCACACGATCCTTGAAATTGCAGAAAACCTTGCCGAACTTGCCGACCCTGCCCGCTTCAATAAAAAGTATACCGTCGGCACACAAGACGTTCTTTTGTATGCAATGGGTGACGGCAATCACTCGTTTGCAACTGCCAGGGCAATCTGGGAACAACTAAAACAGAATGCTTTAGACAAGCAGGCCGTCATGAACCATCCTGCCCGGTATGCTCTGGTAGAACTGATAAATGTACACGATGAGGGACTTTCATTTGAACCGATTCATCGGGTTGTGTTTAATGTTGCTGTTGATGAAGTCCTGCTTGAAATAGAAAAATTCTACCGGAAGCAGGGGGTCGGGATATCATATCAAACAGTTGATAATCGCCGGACCCTCATAAATACAGGGACTACTACACAACAAGCCAACACGCATACTATCAAAGTTATCTCACAAAGCACCTGCGGCTTGTTAACTATTACAGATCCGGTATGTACTATGGAGGCAGCCACGCTGCAGACATTTCTGGACACCTTTTTGCAGCAGAGGCCCGCAACAAAGATTGACTATATTCACGGTGCAGATGTGCTGGCGCATCTGGCTTCACAGCCGGGCAATATCGGCTTCCTGCTTCCTGCGATATCCAAACATAGTCTGTTTAAAACCATTCTCTTGGATGGGGCCCTGCCGCGCAAAGCCTTCTCACTGGGCGAAGCAGATGAAAAACGTTTCTACCTCGAATGCAGAAGCATATCATAAAAAAGTGATGAGTAACGAGTGTTGAGAAAAGTATAATCGCTTTGTCAGTCATAACTATCTAACCGCAGAATCACGCAGACGGTCGCGGACTTTTTTCTCCCGCAACACTGCGGGAGAAAAACCATCCATGGCCTTCCAGGCCAGTAAACAATGGATAATTTGAGCTCTATAATTTCTCAAGCAAAGCTATTTTCATATCGCAAAGCAATTGCATTTTCTAAGCGGACAGGTCGTCCGCTTAGAATGTCTGCGTTGATCTGCGCCAGTCTGCGGTTAATAGCAAAAAAATGTATTACTCTTGCTTTTTGTTTTTCATATATGCTGCCATGACACGCTCAAATGCCTGGCGCAGTTCCGGATCTTCAATTGAGGAAGACTGTTGAGCAATTTTTTGTATTTCTTCGCTGTTTAAGGCGGGAAGCTTATGTGTAAGGCCTCTTTGTACAGGGGGGGAAATACTGCCGACCTTAAATCGAATATCTTCTATTTTTGCAGAATGGAGCTCGCTGTTGATTTTCTCAATGATTTTATCACGCAGAAAATGCAGTTCCTGCATCCAAACAGAATTTTCAACATTGACAAAGAGAATATTCTTGCGAACGGAGGCAGGCTGAGCCTTCTCTGCTATTCTTTGCCCTACAGTTTTATTCCAGATTGCACGGATTCTTATATATTCCGTTTTATGTTCCTGCGGAATATTCTGTAAAATGGATCCAAGAATATCCTGCAAGTTTGATAAGCTACTGTCCTGTGTCATTGACCGCACTCTTCTCAATGGTCTCACATACTAACATTTTTTATCATACCACCGATAAAAGCACAAAGAGAATATATCCATACGTGCAGGCCTCTCAGCACGCGCGGCTGTAAATTGTTTACTTGACATAACCGCCTGCTTTTATAAATATATAAACTTTCAAGCATCTTTTCAACACAGATAATATCAAGGGACAGCCATGGCTTTACACCGTGAACAGTGGGCAAGCAAACTGGGCTTTGTGCTGGCTGCTGCAGGCTCGGCAATAGGGCTTGGTAACATCTGGCGATTTCCCTATAAAGCCGGGCAGTATGGGGGCGGTGCCTTTGTGGTGGCCTATATTGTGTCCGTGTTTATTATCGGTATACCGGTAATGATCGCGGAATTCATCATCGGCAGAAGCGCTCAGAAAAGCCCTGTGGGGGCTTTTAGAGTTCTGCGGGACAGCAAATACTGGCCGCTGGTAGGGTGGCTGGGGCTTGCCACAGGGTTTGTTATTTTATCCTATTATAGTGTCGTCGGCGGCTGGATCATAAAATATATCGTTGTATCAATTACAAGCGGTTTTCAGACCGGTACGGCCTCGGCCAATTTCACCACTTTTCTTGCCAGCCCGTGGCAGCAGGTTTTGTGGCACGCTATCTTTATGTTCATTAATATCCTGATTGTCAGGGGAGGCATAAGCTCGGGTATTGAAAAGTGGAGTAAAGTGTTGATGCCCGCCCTCTTAATCATTCTAATGATCCTGATGATCAATTCGCTGATGACTGCAGGGGCCGGTGAAGGCATCCGGTTCCTGCTCAAGCCTGACTTTTCCCAGCTGACCCGCGCAGGGATGCTGGAAGCATTGGGCCATGCTTTCTTTTCACTGAGCCTCGGCATGGGAGCCATGCTTACATACGGCAGCTATCTTGATAAAAATATAAATATTTCCACCTCTTCGCTTGAAATTGTTATCCTGAATACCTTCTATGCGATTATGGCCGGTCTGATGATTTTCCCCATAGTGTTTACCTATAATGTTAACCCCAATGCAGGCCCCGGGCTTTTCTTTATAACGCTGCCTGAGGTTTTTGCCAGGATGCCCGGTGGGCAGGTAGTGGGATTGGCTTTTTTTCTGCTGGTTGCTTTTGCGGCAATTACCTCAGCCATTTCTCTTCTAGAGGTTGTTGTCTCTTTTTTCATAGATGAGCTGAACTGGTCACGTAAAAAGGCTGACTATATATTGGGAACTGTTATCTTTCTGGTTGGGATACCCTCGGCCCTGTCCTTTAATGCATGGAGCGGATTTACACTTTTTGGCGGAAAAAATATTTTTGATCAGCTTGATATGCTTGCGACCAATTTCATGCTGCCTATCGGAGGACTGTTTATTGCTGTTTTTGCGGGCTGGATACTAACCCACGGGGAGAAGGAAGCTGAAATCAAGCGGGTGGAAAATACTTTCCATTTCTATGATATCTGGCATGTTCTTATAAAATACCTGACCCCGGTTGCATTGCTTATAGTACTGCTGTACACCACGGGGCTGCTCAGTTTTTTTGAGTGAATATATTCTACCTGTGCAGTTTCTTACGTACCCACACCGAAGCATCATCAATCAGGCTGTACAGGCTGGGAACAATCAGGAGTGTCAGCAGGGTTGATACCAACAGACCGCCGAACAGGGAAATTGAGATAGGTGCAAAAAGTTCAGCCCCCTCTCCTTTGTTCAGCGCCATAGGCAGCAGAGCCAGGATAGTGGTAAGGGTAGTCATCAGGATCGGCCTGATGCGAACAAGGCCACCCTGAATGATAGCTTCGGTTTTTTCCATCCCCCGCTCACGCAGCTGGTTAACATAGTCAATTAGCACGATACCATTATTTACAACAACCCCGATCAGGATCATTATGCCGATAAATGACATTACCGACAGCGTTGTGCCGGTCAGGAAGAGGGCCAGGGCAACACCGACAATAGCCATGGGAACGGCAAACATAATGGCAAATGGATATGTCAGGGATTCAAACTGAGAGGCCATAACCATATAGACCAGCAGCACAATCAGGCCGATGGTAAAAAACATGCTGACCATTAGCTCCTGCATATCCTCCAGAGAACCGCCGTAGCGTACGTAATATCCTTCCGGCAACGCTATGGTGTCAAGCACTTTTTTTACTTTCTTCTCAATATCCCGCAGATCCGAGCTGGTTGTGTCCGCGCTGATAGTTACCACCCGCTCCTGATCTTCACGATTAATTTTAACCGGACCCCGCCCTTCTTTGATTGTAGCAACATCGGTTAAATTAACCAGAAAGCCCTTCGGTGAAGCAATCAGCACATCCCGCAGGTCCCGGATTGATTCCCGGTCCCGCTGCGAAAACCGTACGCGTATATCGTACTCATCGCCTTCATCCCGATACGTGGTGACTTTCTTGCCCAGAAAAGCGGCATCGACCGTGCCGGAAATGTCGGCAACAGTTATGCCCATGGAAGATGCTTTGTCCCGGTCTACTGAAATTTGTATTTCGGGTTTTCCCAGCTTCAGGCTGTTATCAACATCAACAATCTCTTTTTCTTTCTTCAGCCCTTCCGCCACCTGATCACTGATGCGCTTCAAGGCTGTCAGGTCCCGACCGAAAAGCTTAACTTCAATGGGCCTGTCCCCGCCCCGGGTCAGATAATCATTGGTCTGCATAAAATAAAAAGTCCCCTTGAAAAGCGGCGGCACTTTGGACCTGATAACATCCATAAATTCAACCGCTGTGCGGTTCCGCTCCCCTTTGGGTGCAATTTCAAAATAGATAACCGCCTCATTAACATCAGCCGCACCGGCTCCCTGGGATGTATCCATCTTTGATGAATCGGACAAACCGCTCATTGAGATAACCGAGCGAAACTCCGGCTCCTCCATTATGGCCTGCTCCAGCTTCTTAACAAACCCGTAGGTTTCATCCAGGGCGGTTCCGGGCTCCATCCTGATCAGCGCTGTAGAGTAGATTTCATCCAGTTTGGGAAGCACCTCACCGCCGACAAAAAATGAAAAAACACACAGGCTCATAATAAAGATGCCTATGCCTGTGCAGACGGTTAAAAAACGGTGGCGTAGAGATTTTGTTATCATCCTTTTATAGAGTGCCTGGATAGCAGCAAAGTACTTTCCCGTGGTTCGTGCCTTTTTAGCCTTGAGAAATCGCGAGGCAATCATGGGAACCATGGTAAGTGCAATCAGCAGCGAGGCAAACAATGCTATGGTAACGGTAAGGCCTAATGGTCTGGCAAACTGA
The DNA here is from genome assembly GCA_028278025.1 of Thermodesulfobacteriota bacterium. GTDB lineage: Bacteria > Desulfobacterota > WTBG01 > CAIYCZ01 > CAIRTM01 > JANQFE01. The sequence goes on from JANQFE010000089.1 coordinate 8,893, forward strand.
CCGGTAATACCCGTGGCAAAAACCATGGGAAGAAAAACGATTACGCTAGTAAGGGTGGAAGCGGTGATGGCCATGCTCACCTGGGTTGCTCCGATGCGGGCCGCTTCTTTGCGCTCCTTGCCCTCTTCCAAGTGACGAAATATATTTTCAAGTACTACAATGGAGTTATCCAGAATCATACCCACGCTGAGGGCCAGACCGCTCAAGGTAATCATATTGAGCGTATAGCCGGCAAAATAGAGGCCGATAAAAGTGGCAATTATAGCAAAGGGAATCGAGATGGCCAGGGTAATCGTAGTTCTTATATTCCAGAGAAACATCAATAAGACCAGAAAGGCTATTGCCCCTCCCCATAATGCGGTTTCACGCAGCCGGGCCGCCGAATCCCGGATCAGCTTGGAAGTATCCCACACATTGAGAATATTGATATCAGTGGGCAGTATTGTCTGGATCTTTTCCAGCTCCCGTTCTACAGTACTTACTACTTCAACAGTATTGGCACCGGACTCCTTGGTAACCCACATAATCACTGAATCGTGCATATTGGTTTTTTCAACATGCCGCAGCTCCTTGTAGCTGTCTTCCACCCGGGCAACATCTTTAATGTACACCGGCACACCGGCCTCCATCTTGATCACTGAATCTGCTATCTGCTGGACGGTTGTATACTTTCCCGTAGTACGCACAATATATTCTTCGCTGCCCTTCTTCAGATGCCCGCCGGGTATATCCCTGTTTTGGGTGCGGATAGTCTGGATAATATCGTTAATGCTCAGGTTATGCGCCTTCAGTCTGCTGCGGTCTGCATTTACCAGGATTTCTCTTTCATGTCCTCCGGCAACGGTCACTGAGGCAACACCGGGCAGGTTATCAAGTCGTTTTTCAACACTGTCCTCGATCAATTTGCGCAGGTTGCGCAAATTACGGCCGGTGGTGCTGTACAGGCCGTAATAAAGAATAGGCATCATGTCTATGTCGGCCTTGGTTACCAGAGGTCGTTCCACATCATCAGGCATCAAATCCAGGGACGGCTCCATCATGTTGCGGGCCTCCTGGGCGGATGCAGCCAGATCAGTGCCCCATCTGAATTCAGTCACGATAATGGAAAAGCCCTCTCGTGAAGTCGATTTTACTTTTTGAACTCCTTCAACCGCGGATACGGCTTCTTCCAGTGGTCTGGTGACGATGGTTTCAATTTCCTGGGAGGCAACTCCGGGATAGTTCGTTAAAATGGTAACGGTAGGAAACTGGATATCGGGAAAAAAATCAATTCCTATCCTGGTAAGGGACACAAATCCTAAAACCATGATGATCAAAATCATCATGGTTGCGGTAATCGGTCTGCGAATGGATATACTAGGTAGGTTCACGCATCGAGTCTCCCTGCTCTGAGAGCTGCTTGACAACAACTTTGATGCCGTTCTTAAGGGCATAAAATCCTTCGGTAACTATAACATCACCCTGCTTGAGTCCGCCGGTAACTTCAACAATGGGGTGGTCGATGATCCCTGTTGTGATTGTTGTCTCTTTTGCTCTACCGTCCTCAACAACAAAAACTTTTTTTGTCTGCCCCTGTTCGATAATAACACGCTGCGGAATAAAAAGTGTGTCCTTTGATTCGCGCTCAATAATACGAATGCGGGCAAACATACCCGCTTCCAGCCTGAAATCATGGTTGGGAATTTCAATCTTTATCTTAAAGGTTCGGCTGTCAATATCAACCTTGGGATTAACCGTTGTAACATTCCCCGTGAATGCTTCTCCCGGATAGGCATCCAGCACAATGACTGCCTTCTTGCCAATACTTACTGAAGTCTTTTTTTCTTCTGTAATGCCGCATTCGATTTTTACCCGACTTGTATCCACCAGGTGAAAAATGCTGGAAGGAGGCCTGGCGGTTGCCATTTCGCCCTGGTTCATCAGCTTCTCTACTATAAAACCGTCAAAAGGGGCCCGGATAACCGAGTCCCGGAGATCTTTCTGCATTTTTTCAAGCGCGGCCTGGGCGCGCTGAACTCTGGCCTTGGCCAGATCCTTTTCGGTAGCAATATCATCAAAACGCTGCGAATCAACCACGCCTTCTTTAAAAAGCCTTTGATTGCGCTGCCAGGTGGCTTCAATATTTTTCAGGTGGGCCTGGGCTTCCTGCAACGAGGCTTCTGCTTCCTTTACCAAAATCTGAAGTCGTTCCTGCTCAAGCTCTGCCAAGGGCTCTCCTTTTGTTACCCTGTCACCTTCATCTACGTACAGCTTTTCAATCCTGCCGCTTATCTTAGGGTTGATCATAGCTTCCTGGTGAGGAAAAATTGTACCGGTGGTATAAATATAAGCGGAAACATTTCCCCTTTGCACTTTGGTTGCCATTACCGAGATAACCGGCTCTTTCGGGGTGGTTTCAGCTCCGTTAGGACCACAGCCCCCTAAAGCCGACATTACACCTAAGAAAAAAATCAGTATCCATGTTTTCATTACTACTCCTTTGCGGCTGTGCACTTTAGCCTGTTTTACCGGCCCCATGCAAAAAAAGATTAAGAATGAGATCGGATTTTTTTCTGAGAGGCTGCTTTTGTTTGTTTAAGACCCAGTTAAATGAAAAAACGTTCAGCATTCCGACAAGTGCCGTAGAAAGGTCTTTCGCATTCCTCTTTATAAGCACCCCGTCCTGGACACCCCCTGTAATAACATCACTTATCAGTTTTATATAGGCAAAATGTTTACTGATAAGATCTTGCTTCAACTTATTTTCCATGTCGGATTTCAGCACGTTGAGTTCCCAGGTGAAAATCTTGAAAAAATCAACATTCTGCTCAATAAAGCCCAGCACCTCGTATATCAGGCAATTTAGTTTTTGCAGAAAATCATCATAATCACTAATTTTTCCCTTAAGCGTGGTATAGAGGAGATCGAATTTCTCAGTCATCATGGTATAATAGAGCTCTTCCTTGTTGGCAAAAAATTGGTAAAGCGTGCCGATGGCAAATTCCGACTCGTTTGCTATCTGGGACATGGTCGAGTTATGAAAACCATTTTGAGCAAAAACTCTCTCGGCTGACAGTAAAATTTCTGCTCTTCTGGCAGCATATTCTCTTTGTTTCCTGCTTAGGTTCTTCATTATCGTTAAAAATGAATCATTATTCATATTATGAACATATATTCATATTTTATAGGATATTATTTCATGTTCGTCAAGCAAATAAGTTGTCAATGCAAAACCCTCATCAGGAAACATGCATACAGATATCGGGCTTTTCAGACAAACACTTAAGATCCTTGCACGTTGACACCAGAGCCCCCGTGCAGTATACTTTTAACAAAACACCAGGCAGCCAGTTGCCCTGTCACAGAGCATCACCGCTCACACCTGCCCTGTATCTCAAAGGGAACAAATAGAGTTGTTTACCAAAACCAGCAAAGACCTCGCGGCCAGCTTAACCACTGCTTCTGCAGCAATGCCTGACAACAGCAATCAAAGCAACAGTATCCCCGGCAAAGACATTTGCCGTGCAGAAGGGAGAACACGCAATGACGCAGCAGGACTCTTCAAACGAACTTGATCAGGCTGCCCTGAGTGTTTTAGAGGCAGAAAACCGTTATTATCAGGAAGTAACCGTTACAGAAGTTACCGGCGAGTGTCCTTACGGGCACAAAAAAGGAGACCGGTTTAAGGTAACAACCATGAACAGTGACGGTATTTGCGGTTCACTGCTTAAATCAATTTTTCTTCCTGTAACCGTACTGCACTACGGCGGCAGTCTTGTGTGGGAAGATGATCCGGAGGGTACCCGGGGGAGCTGCCCGGAAGCAGGCAAGGTGCAGGTGGCCCTAAAACGGGTGGAGCGTGAAGAAAAAAGCCTGCTGAAAACCCCCTTCGAGCTGAAAGCAATGGCCGGTAAAGGTTATACGGCTCTGGATAAATACAGGGTTTTTGTTGAAGTGCGTGATATTGCCGTTAACTGTTACTGGGGACATAAGATTGGTGACATTTTTGAAGTCGATCCGTTTAATGTCGGCGGTGCCTGCTGCTTTTTGTATGCCCAGTTATATCCGTATATCCATGTGCTGTTGTCCGGCACTTCGCCCCCCTGGGCCTGGGATGAACACACGGTTATGGGTGAATGTCCCGACACTTATGACCGGCTGGCGTATCGTTTGTTTGTAAAAGAACGATAGCTCCTGGATAAAAAGGTTACATTGCTCTTTGTTAGCTTAATGTTACAGTTTTATAGCCCTTGAGCACTGCAAAGGCTGACTTTGATATCAAAAATGGTCGTTTACAAGAGTCCCTTTTTTTTAAAAGACAGATAGCCTTTTTGGGTTATGATAATGTGGTCAAGGACGGTTATACCGAGTATCCTGCCCGCCTCAACCATTTGTTTTGTTATGGCAATATCATCTTGGCTCGGCTTCAATGTGCCGGAGGGATGGTTATGGGCCAGCATCACGGATGCGGCCCGGTCGGAAATGACGTCGGCAAAGACCTCCCGGGGATGCACTTGCGTTGAGTTAAGCAACCCCACGGTAACGACACGGTTTCCGATGACTTCATTGGCACCGTTAAGTGATATGCAAACAAAGTGCTCCTGTTTGCGGTCGGCAATATGTGCAATAAGCGGAACAACATCTTTCGCATTGCGGATTACGATGGAATTTCTGGAGAGCCTGCGTCGCACAAATTCAACGGCAGCCATAATCTGGCAGGCTTTTGCCGGACCCACACCTTCAATTTCCTGCAGGACTTCCACCGACAACTTCCTGTCGGTCCTGTCGATTCGGCGCAGGATACTGTCTGCTATCTGAAAGACGTTTTTTTTTCTGACGCCACTGCTCAGCAGAATTGCGAGCAATTCCGTATCGGAAAGCGCTTCAGGTCCCTGGGCGACAAGCTTTTCTCGGGGCCGTTTAAAGTCCGGTATGTCCTTAATGCTTTTCATTGCGTGAAGATTGCTCCTCAGGCAGACCTGCGGCCCCCATCTTAAACAAAGTGATTTTCCTTCCCGTACGGATTTACCAACTTTGATGGGAGAGCTTCACTTTCCGAGGCAATTGTTCCTTAACCTTCCTTTTCAAGGGCAACAAACTCTCGCAGATGTTTTAAAAAAGCTTGTTTCAGTTTATTGCTGCTCAGCTTGCGATAGAGTCTCAGGAGCCTGATTTCATCCTTGCTGAGGAGTTGAGGGGGAACGGGAGTTTCTTCTCCCGGAATATAAGCTACTTTCGGGCCGGAAACAGTACGGGGTCTTTCCTCCTCGCCGAGGAACGCATGCAGATGAACACCCAGGGCATCTGAAATCTGCCGCAGCCTGAACACCGACATGGTGGTAGCCCCCTTTTCATATTTTTGGATTTGCTGAAATGACAAGCCGATTCTTTCAGCCAGTTCAGCCTGAGACAGCCCCCCGCTTTTTCTTAGTTCTCTGATTTTAATGCCAATCTTTTTGTCTATATCCACCAATGTACTAACTCTACCACAAGTATGCGTAACGGCATGTTTTGATTGTATTAAAAGGGTTTTTTAGCCTGATTCAGTTCAATTAATAGCATGGCGAACAATGAAAGGCTAACACCTTGTAGTTGTAAAAATATCTTGATTAATTCTCCTTGTAGTTGTATTGTTAAAACATAAATTCCCTTTTGTAGCTGAAACATCAGAACATGAAGGGGCCTTCACACTGGCAAAAAGGCTTATCAGGAGGGGCACAAAGTATGGAGATAAAGCCCGGTATCCGCAACATCCCGCAGGCAGTTTTGTGGCTGACAGTGTTTTTTTTGTTTTTCTGTCGGGAAACTGTCGCCTCCGAGTATCACGTTGTGGCTGTGCAGAGTATCAGGGTCAAACCGTATGAAAAAGCGCTTGACGGCTTTAAGAGTGTTTGTCGGACAAGGATAATAAGACTTGTCCTGGACGAACTTAACGGCATAGATCCTGTCAGGGCAATCAAAGCAAGCAGGCCCGACCTGATACTTGCCATCGGGCAGGATGCCCTGAAAAGTATTAAAGCAATCAGATGCATACCGATTGTCTATCTCATGGTTCTTAATCCCCACACCATTATCTCAGCGGAAAGCAACATCACTGGAGTCAGTATGAACATAGCTGAAGAAAAACAGCTGGACCTGATTTCCAGTTTCCTGCCAGGCTGCAAGAGCATCGGGATGTTGTATGACCCGGATACTTCGGGGCTGTTTGTAAAAAAGGCCAGGGAAATTGCAGGAAACTTTGCAATCAATGTGATGGCGGTAAAAGTTCATAACAATCCGCAACCGATTTCCCAGGGAAGCGGCGGAAGCCGGCTGGACCGGCCGGGCAAACTTTTGTCAGGGCCTGAAAAAAAACGGGAGCAAACTGCGCAAACCCTACCACAAAAACTGTTGAACATGCGAGCTGATACGGATGCTTTTCTGATGATTCCGGACCTTAACGTGGTTAAGCCTGAGACCCTCGATGCCCTGTTTCTTTTCTGTGTCCAAAACAAAATTCCGATCATTTCATTTGCAGAAAAGTATCTGGATTCTGGTGCGGTACTGTCCATAGGGTTTGACGAGTTTGACATGGGACGGCAGGCCGCAGAGATTGCAAATAATATCTTCGTCCCAACAGATAGTAAAAACACTCAGCCCGTCAGTGCCCGCAAGATTGTAATATCGATCAACCTGAAAGAGGCTTGCAAACTGGGAATTGCTTTTGATGAAAAAAGCATTCGTAATGTCCGAATAATCGAATAGTCCCTAACTATAATAAATAGTTTAGGCTTTTTTTTAAAAACTCCGATATTGAAAGATAACTAACTGTAATTTTTTGATTATAGGCTAAAAATTATGAAAATTGATAAAGTAGTAAAACAAACACTGTTTGATTTGTCCGCGGTCTTGATTGTTTCAATAGCGTTTTCACTGTTTTGTCTATCCGTGAATTTTATCGGCAGGATGTACACCTTTTTCCATGCATTCACAAGTTTACCTATAGCCGAATTTCTCATCTATATCATCTTTTTATGGTTATTGGGTCTGCTGCTTATATCGTACCGGCACTGGCGGGAAGCGGTAAAAAAGAAAGAAGAACTCGAAAATATTATCGCCAGCATTAACCCGGATGTGGTTATGGCCGTGGATAAGGACCGCAAAATCATTATGTGCAATACTTCGGTAAAAAGCATGTTCGGCTTTGAGGTGGACGAAGTTATCAATCAGAAAACAAACTTTCTGTATTTTGACAGACGCTCTGTTCCTTGTAATAAACACGAAATACACAACACCGTAGAAAACATCGGTTTTCACAGAGGAACGGCCACGGGAAAGAAGAAAAACGGTGAAGTAATCCATCTTGAAATCATTACCGCAAAACTTCGCAAATGTGAAGGGGTGGTATTACTGCTTCGGGATATCAGCGAAAAAACAAGAATTGAGGAAGAAAAAAATAAAATCAAAGAGCAGCTTATACGTGCCGAAAAAATGGAAACAATCGGGACCCTGGCAGGCGGGGTGGCCCATGACCTCAATAACACTTTAGGTGCAATCGTGGGATATCCTGATTTATTATTAAATACTTTGCCTGCAGAAAGCCCTCTACGGCGACCCCTTCTTGCAATAAAGCAGTCGGGAGAAAGGGCGGCAACAATTGTTCATGATTTATTAACGTTGACCAGAAGAGGAGTTAACATATCAAAAGTTTTAAACTTAAATGATATTATTTCCGGGTTTCTTGAAGGAATTGAATATAAGAAGATAATTGAATTTCATCCCGCAGTTAAAACCGAAACAAAGCTTGGAACCGACGTGCTGAATATTATCGGCTCACCCGTGCATCTTTCAAAAATTCTTATGAATCTTATATCTAATGCAGCAGAAGCCATGCCCGACGGAGGAAACCTATTTATATCTACGGAAAACAAATTTCTTGATCAGCCGGTAAAGGGGTATGCTGCGGTCAAAGAAGGAGACTATGTCGTACTGACGGTATCTGATACCGGAATCGGTATATCACAAGAGGACATCAGGAATATTTTTGAGCCGTTCTACACAAAAAAAATTATGGGCAGAAGCGGAACCGGTTTAGGTATGGCGGTGGTGTGGGGGACGGTGAAAGACCACGACGGCTACATTGATGTTGACAGCACGGACGGGGTGGGAACGACATTTAAAATTTATTTTCCCGCAACCAGGCAAGAAAGAGAGCAAGAAAAAGAGCAAGTATCAGTTGAAGAATACCTTGGTAATGGAGAAAAGATTTTAGTTGTAGATGATGCGGCTGCCCAACGAGAGGTTGCCGAAAGCCTGTTGAAACAACTGAATTACAAGGTTGAAAAAGTTGCAAGCGGTGAAGACGCCGCCGATTATATGAAAAACAATGCGGTGGATTTGCTGGTTTTGGATATGATAATGGATCCCGGCATTGACGGTCTTGAGACCTACAAAAGAATTTTACAAACACATCCAAAACAAAAAGCCGTAATCGCAAGCGGATTTTCCGAAACTGACCGTATTAAGGAAGCCCAAAAATTAGGCGCCGGTGAATATATTAAAAAGCCGTATACCCTGGAAAAAATAGGCCTGGCAGTAAAAGCCGAACTGGAAAAAAAGCAATAGTACTTACGGACAATTAAGATTGTGCTTTCATCCGTTTGCCATCTTTGGTTTGAGCTGCAAGGGCAGTGTGAGCACGGGCCGTGATGACAGCTTTAAGCTTTTTCCAGCAAGCATATAGCCCGTGGCAATCAAACTAAAGGTAGCAAACGGATACGCACAAAATAAAATGTCTATGTGTATTAGTACAGCGTAAAACTGTTCAGTATTATGGGTTTACTTGAAAAAGAACTGGCCCGCTATCAGCGTCAGATGCTTATTGACGACTGGGGTGAAGAAGGACAAAAGAAGCTTCGCGATGCAACCGTATTTATAGCCGGGGCCGGTGGACTGGGCTCCCCGGCAGCACTGTTTTTAGCAGCTGCAGGTATCGGCAGACTGAAAATATGTGATCCCAGTGAAGTGTTTATGACAAACCTCAACCGCCAGATTCTTTTCAGGGAATGGGATATCGGAACAAACAAAGCATACGCTGCCAGACAGGCACTTATGGAGCTTAATCCTCATGTTGAGGTTGAACCGATTGATGAAAAGATTACCCAACAGAATATTGCCGGGCTTGTGGCTGACAGCACTATTATTCTGGATTGTTTGGATAACTTTGCTAGCCGGTATATCCTCAACAGGCTGGCGGTAAACACAAGAATCCCGTTTATCCATGCAGGCATTGAAGGAATGGCGGGTCAAATTACCGTTATCCATGCCCCCGAGACTCCCTGCCTGGCCTGTATTTTTCCTGAGCCCCTGCCTTCAAAAAAAATTTTTCCTATAGCCGGTGCGGCTTCGGGAATGCTGGGCACACTGCAAGCTTGTGAGGCCATAAAATGGGTTCTCGGAATGGGTGAAAATCTCAAAGACAGACTGCTGGCGTGGGATGGTAAATTAATGCAGTTTCACGAAATTGAGATCAAAAAGGACCCCGGGTGCCCGGTCTGTGGCAACAGCACCTAACAAAATGAATCTTTTTATAAACAATAAAAAAAGGCCTGCTATTTCGGCAGGCCTTTTACTGTTCTAGCGTTTTTTGTTATTTTGCTGCTTTAGTATGCTTAACTTCTTCGTAGCGAGCTTTGAAATCAAAAGGTTGATATGTCGGGCTTTTTTCATTATGACATTCTGTGCAATTTTTTTCATCAGGTGCAATAATCAAACCGGCTTCAAGTGCAAGTTTGCGCTGCTGTTCAGGGTTTGCTTTATATTTTTTCTTGTTCATAATTTTGGCGCTCGTATATTTTTTACCGGGGGCATGACAGGCCTCACATTGAATTCCCGGAAACAGGGGACTGTTGCCTGTTGTATGACACTGGATACATGATGCATCTGTTGTATAATCCTTTTGATCATCAAGGCCGGCTTTCTTTTTGGCTTCAGCCTTAACACCAGGATTTAAAGCTTCAAATGCTTTTGCGTGAGGAGTTTCACGCCATGATTTGTGAATCTTTATATGGCAAACTTTACATTTTCTGTCCCCGACATACTCTTCTGAAGTATAAGCCATAAATGGCAATCCAAACAGTAACAAGCCCAAAAATAAATAGAGTAAAAATTTCTTCAAGGGTCTCTCTCCTGATAGTTTATTATTTTTTTACCGTTATGTATGTCTTAACAAAAAGGTTCTTTGCCTGTCAATAGGTTTAATTAAATTTTTTAAAATGTGTCACCCTGATCATGTTGTTAGAGCATTCCCCTTTTTTCTATAGCCCTTGAACTCTGCAACGGCTGCTGTGGTAAGAGCATCTGCGGCGGTGCGAGCGATGGACCATATAGTAACTTCTGGCTATCCCTGCGAGCACATAGCCGCAAGCGGTCGAACCGCATCAGCCGTTGCGGCCTCAACTGTGAGGCTCCGCTTTTTTGCAAAATGCTCTAGCACTAACCGACAATCAAAACTGTGGATCAGAGGTTGGGCTCGCACCTGTTTGTGCAGCAAGGGCAGTGCGCGCCCAGCTTACACCCGATTTTAATTGTCCAGAAGCACTAGCATGTAATAAAACAGCTTTTGGTGATCGATATAAAAAAATGGTTAGTCCGGAAGACTAACCATTTTTGTTCGATACCCTTAGAAATACTACATTTTGCCGGCTGCTTTTCTTTTAGATGCCTTCAAAGCATTGACGACCTTATCTTTGCGGGTTTCATGCTTTACGTGGGTTGCAAAATTACATTTGCCGCCCTTCCATTTATTTTCCGGCTGGGGATAAGACGTACAGTACTGTGACCCAGTATAGTCTTTTATTTTATTGCAGCCATTACACTGTTCGACAATCGGGTAGCATGAACCACCATTGTAGGAACACCCCTGGGATTGCATAAAAAAGCATTCTTCACCCTTCTTAACTGTCTGGCATACCATGCCCAAACCTCCTTCTAAAAAATATTTTCACTTCAAAACTGAATCAGTCAAAATTAAATCTTATTATAATAAATAAAAAAAATATTATTGTCAAGTATTATTTGTAAAAATAATTTTTGCTTTTTTCTGATTGCAGTGACTGCTGCGGATTTAGTTTTCCTTTATACCGCAGAAAAATTACTATATTATTATGATTTTATAAAAAATGAGTTAAGGAGGAATGGTGAAAAAGTAATTATTTATTTATATAATTTTTTTAGAAACAATGCGTTGTCAAGATCACTCATTAGTATATCAATACTTTTTTTGAGACTGTTACTGCTTGCTGCCCTTATTCTTTGCAAACATGTTTTCAGCTGCCCCGAGAGCGGGGCCGGCATTACAGCCGGTTTGCCCTCCAGCATTGTTTTAATAATCGGTACCAGTTCCAAGACAATGTTAAAGATTTCCCGCTGCAGCGCAGCGTCTGCCTTCACAATTGCGGCAACTTCCGGTGCATGCTGATAATAGGCTTTTATATATTGTCTGCCCGAAAAAGTTTTTTGTAAAAACACATCCCTGAAATCACGCAAAAGAGCAACAACATCTCTCCTGTGACTGCAGGTGGTCTCAAGGAGGCATGCAGTATCTTCACCAAGATCAGGTGACAACAACATATTTACCTCAACCGACTCACCGGACATAAGGGTAACTGATTTTGATGCTGGAACATGTTCAGTATCCGATGCAGAAATGGTAAAGACCCCTGTAGGGCTTAGCAACAAATAATAACCCTCCTGCGTTGTACCGGCACCACCCACACTTGTTGTGACAGCTACACTGTCAAGCAGTTCACCTGTTTCAGCATCCATTACATTACCGAACACGATGCCGGTGCCGGCAGTAGTTGTCTTAATATGATACTGTCTGGAAACGGTGCTCCGGTTGGTCACTCTGTAAACCCATCTGCCGACTTCTGCATCCTCAAACTCCAGGCTGGTTATAGCTGATTGTATATTATCGGTAAAATCCGGCTCCCCTGTGCTGTTGGATGGTTTGAATATATCCAGCACCACACCCATATCTTCATCAGATGCCTCGGATGCTACTACTCTGGTTTCAGTTAATGCCCCGGGCAAATAATATGATAAATCAAGTCGTTGACCTTCAATATCATTAAAGATTTCATGTTGCTGGGTAGCAGTACCGGTAATGGATACCGTACTGGTTATCATGCTTATAATACCGAGTTCTATTACGGTTTGGGCACTCAGGCCATCAACATCTGTCGCAACGGTCACAATTGCTTTAGGTCCTATCGGAACCTGGGAATCAACAACAACAGCATAAGAATAAATCCCGTCTCCTGCTACAACATCACCATTCGTGCCGTCATCATGCAAGGACTGTTCGGTGCTGCCATTGACCGGTGCCAGATCAGCATAAACGGAATCTATAAACTGCTGCCCTTTGAGATGGGTTACCTCCGCCGAAAAGAGTACTGATGATGCACCGTCGTTGGGAACGGGACTTGGGTGTGCTTGCGCGGTTACAAAGTAGGGCCCTGCCACCTGTGAGGCAAAATCAACCCCGTCAATATCCGCGTACCACAGCCTGGCCTGCTGGGAAGGCGGTTCAAATCGCAGCCCTTGTTTAACAGGAGTAACGATGTAGCTGCCCGGCAGCAGGAAATCAAACGAGTATTCGCCGGTATCCTGCACGGCTATCGTGCGCTGTTCGGCTCCCTGTATATGGACGAGCATGTCTTGCAGCTCTTCACCGTTAATATGTCCCGATAATGAAAAAGATGGGCCCTCAGGCCCAACGCCATACAGAATACCGTTAGCTGAAGATATATACAGTGTCCTGTTTGCGCCGAGCGCCATCCCTGTAGAAAAATCCAGGGGAAGCATATCAAGAATAATTTGCGGTGAAACCTGCACAGCACCACGTATGGTGCCATCAGAACTACTGATAGCATAAAGAACGAGACGAGTCGTGGCTTGTTCATCCGGATTTAAAAATGAAACGGAAATATCCTGAGCACGCACATACAGAGTCCCGCAACTATCCACAACAGGTGGGGATAAAATAAATGGCGGTACCGGATGTGACAAACTTGATTCTTCAAGCATAACAGACCATACCACATGTGCTTTATCCCCCTTATCTTCAAGGCAGTGTAGATCGCCATTAATACCCCCTGCATAAATTTTTCCATCCGGGCCAAGAGCTGGAGATGAGGCAAACTGGGATACTTCTTCGGCACCCCATATAATAGCCGTGGGAATAAAAGTCCATTTTAATTCGCCCTTGTTAGTAAGTGCAATAAGAGCAGAAGTAGTAGTAACAAGAATCGATCCATTCTGCGCAATAACAGGGGAGGAGTCAATTGTATCATCAGTATCATATGACCAGAGCAATAAGCCGTTGCTGTTCAGGGCATATACAGTACCCAGTGAGGAGCCGATATATATATTGCCGAACCGGTCAAGTGCCGGCGATGAATAGGTGACGTTACCGATAGGATATCGCCATAAAATATCTCCTTCAGGGCTTACACAATAGAGCCAATCCTGGGCTTTCTCAGCAGCTGTTACAAAAACCTTGCCGTGCGGGTCGACTGTAATTGATGCGGTTATGGAGTCTCCGAGTCTGAGAGGGCCCCATCTTAAATCACCGTATGGTGTTATTGCATACAGGTTGCCTTCGACAGAACCAAAGTATAGTGTGGCGTCATGGGAAATCGCCAATGAAGATTCTATGGAGGAGTCTATGTTATAAATACACCTGCTCTGCCCGCTAGGTGCCAGCGCATAAATACAGCCGTCTGTTGAACCTATGTATACAACACCGCTGCTGTCTATGACGGGAGATGAGAAACCTGCACCGATATCTTCCTGAAACTTTGTTGTGGTTCGTTGAATATTCGGACCACAAAAAATACTGGAGTTGGTATGAAACATATCATGCTGAAACTGCGGCCATGGCAGGTCGGCACCCTCTCCTGCTGCATAGGCTGAAAAAGTTAAGATAAAAGTCATTAAAAAAATAGCAGACACATAAAAACGTAATGTCTTCATCCCATTCTTCCTTTATTGCATGTTGGCTAAAAAATCATTTTATTTGAAACCCCCTACTGTACAGGGTGCGTCAAATAATAATATAATTTTCTGGGGAAAATGTCTATAACAGCTTTAAGTAATCCTTAATTAATGCAGCAAAAGTCTGCTCACCGGATACCTGCATCATAGGCCTTATGGCATATACATAAGCCGGACAAGTTATCATTAGATTACAACATATCCCCCCAATGCAAGCATTCGACAGTAAAGTTGTGCGGGATGCTGCTGCAAATCCGAAAAAAGGGGGGAGAGCTAAATGATAAAAAATAATTTATTTTTATGGGGTTATAAGGAAAGCCTGTTAAAAGTACTGCTTTGCTATAGTAAGAACCTTTCTGGCATAGCTAAGAGAAGCATTCTTTTTGCCGCTATTATAAGCGCTCAATCCGCCGACAAGCCCATGCCGTTTAATATAATAACGGAGAATGTTTGAACCTATTTCAATATTCTTATAAGGGTTAGCTAGGATTTTCTTGTCGTATTTCCAGATCCCCGGCATTACCTGGGTAAGTCCAAGAGCACCTTTTCTGCTGACCGCACGGTAATTTGCACTTGATTCAACAACAATCAGTGCTGTTAAAACATTCATAGAAACATCATCATAGCTGCATTCATATATCTTATATGCATAAGCAAGCGCAGTTGCATAGCTCAGACGGGGATTATATTTTCGCAGGAGTTGTGCTGATTTTTTTAGCTGCGGGAAAAGCTCTTCACGCAATTGGATTTCCTGTTCTACTTTGTTTTTTATCTCTAATATCTCATTCTGCATATCTTTTATCGCGCGACGGTCTTCACGGATAGACCTTGTAAGCATAAAGGTCATTCCTGTATTAATGACGAGTATCGCCAGCAGAATTATATAAAAGAAATATTTTACTGTTTTTCTAATTTGAAAACTCATTTTACTATCTTCTACATTTATTGTTTTTATTGATAAAATTATATTAATAACATATAAAAATGTCAATAAAAAATATGCCTAAAGAGGCATTAATCATATAATTTCATATTTTTTATTTGCTATATATTTTTTAAAATTATAAATATTGCTTTTATTATAATTAAATTATAATTTATAATTAATTATTCTTTTTGTGTTTGCACTTCTGCGTTTACAACCTTATTTTCCTGCTGGGGAGGAGTCCGTTCTTCAGTTATCATCTGGCATTTACCTTCAAAAATAACCCCTTCAGCTATAATAAGACTGCCTGTTTTTATATTTCCCCTGAGTTTACCACTGGTAGTAATCTCAAGTTTTGTCTTGGCCATAATATTACCATTGACCTCACCACCCAAAAGTACCGTATCAGCAAAGACCTCTGCATCGGCCCTGCCTTTTTCACCAATAATAACACTGCCTTCACATACAATTTTGCCACGCACTATTCCTTCAACACAGATACTCTCTCGGGAGGTTAAAGTTCCATCAAAGACAGTGCCATTGCCTATGAGCGTATCCAGTCGGCTCATGTCAGAATCTTTTTTGAAAATGGCCATAATTATAAAACCTTCCTTAATTTATATTTTTGGTTTTTGGTATTTATATCTTTCCAACTTTTACCAGCAGACAACCTTAAGGTTTTTCATTTTCTGATGCACCGTTTTCAAGCCCCAGCATGTTCTTAATATCTTTTTGTTCGCTTTTGATATCTTGCACAGTGCGTGCTACAGCTTTGAGCTGTTCCTTTTCAGCTTCAAGCAGTAAAGATTCTTTTTTCAAGGCTGCGTTTTCCTTATATTTCCAGATTCCAACAAGGCCACTGCCCAGCAAAAAAACAAACAGAGCTATAATACAGTACACGAGGTATTTACTGATTGAAAATTTTTTCTGAACACCTGCCTTTGATGTTATTATAAGAAAAGTGAATCTATTTTTCATTGTAACATTTTATAAAAAAACATTCTCATACAATATATATCATTTTTATAGAAATGTTCCATATAATTCACAAAAGAAAAATCTTGTCAAGAAGAATGTAATATTTTATTTTACATTGAACCGACTGTTGTAAACGGGCGCTTTCCTCTTTTTATTTATAACCGTAGGAACTGTGCAGATGTTTTGTGCTTACGCCCTTCAACATATTACAGCTAAAAACACACACAAATCTAAAAATTACTAAAAGGAGAACACCATGAAAGCTGGGGTAGTCCTATCAGGTTGCGGATATATGGACGGTAGTGAAATTCACGAGGCCGTCTTCACTCTGCTTCATCTGGATCTGGCAGGGGTGGAAGTTCAATGCATGTCGCCGGAAGGCAATCAACTGCATGTTGTTAATCATATTTCTAATGAAATCTGCAAAGATGCAAGCAGGGATATGCTGCTTGAATCTGCCAGAATTGCCCGTGGCAATATTGTAAATATCAGTTCAATAAATGTAGCTGATATTGATGTTCTTGTTTTTCCCGGTGGTTTTGGTGCTGCAAAAAATCTTTGCACATTTGCCACTGATGGCGCCACCTGTCGGGTAAATAAGCAGGTCGAGGAAATAATTAATAAAATGCTGGATGCCCATAAACCTATTGGTGCTTTGTGTATTGCTCCGGCACTTTTAGCACGGGTTACCGGCAAAACAGGCTTACAGATTAAGGTAACTATTGGTAATGACCGCGAGGTAGCCGAGGCAATCCATGCTATGGGGGCACTTCATGTTGATTGCCCGGTAAGTGAAGCTATAATTGACGAAACGCATAAAATTGTTACTTCACCGGCCTATATGCTGGCACAAAGCATAAAGGATGTATCAGAAAGCGCCCATGCTCTTGTGAAAGGACTTATGACTCTTGTTTAATACAAAAAAAGCACTGCTGGTTTTATGTATTGTTCTGTGCGGCTGTAATCAAAACAGTTCCTCCATTGTGGAATCAACCGGCAGTATAGAAGCAACCCAAATTGACATACGCTCTGAAGTGGGTGGTCGGATTCTGAAACTACACTTTGATGAAGGTGACCGCATTAAGCCTGAAGATGTGCTAGCTGAAATAGACCATGAGAAGCTGGACTATGAGCTAAAAAACGCCCAGGCTCGGGTAAAAGAGCTGGGAGCACGCCTTTTACTGCTGCAGAGAGGCTTCAGGGATGCAGAGGTCCGCAAGGCTAAAGAGGCTCTGCTTGAAGCAGAAGTACAACTTCAGGATGCCCGGCGTGAATATAAAAGAATCCAAAAACTTTTTGACGGCGGGGTAGCATCTGATCATGAAAAAGACAGAGCCGAAACAGCTTTCAAAGCAGCTTTGAAACAATATGAACGGGCAAAGCAGGATTATGAAATTTTTCATGAAGGCTTCCGTTCTGAAGAAATTACTGCTGCCCAGGCTGCCAAAGAAAGCGCCGAGGCATATGTTGCCCTTGCTGAAAGAAGGATCCGGGATGCAACCATAGTCAGCCCTGCAAAAGGCATAGTTAGTGAGCGTTATGTTGAGCAGGGTGAGATCATATCGCCGGGAAGCCTGCTTTTTTCCATTATAGATTTACAGGATATATGGATCATGGCCTATGTCTCTGAAAAAAATCTCGGCAAGGTTCGCCTGGGACAAAACGGCTATGTGTTTATAGACTCGTTTCCTGAAAAAAAGTTCCCCGGCAAAGTAACCCATATTTCACCGGAAGCTGAGTTTACTCCTAAAAACATCCAGACCAAAGAAGAAAGAGTTAAACTGGTATATGGCGTAAAGGTCCAAGTGCAAAATGATGAAGAGCTTCTCAAGCCCGGTATGCCTGCTGACGTTATTATTGAAATGAATTAATACCTTTCAAGCCTGTTACTAAAAAACCAAATGCAACTTGCCATAGAGACAAACAATCTTACAAAAAAATTTGGTCATACTGTTGCCGTCAACAATCTGAACCTTGAGATTGAACAGGGTGAAATTTTCGGTTTTCTCGGTCCGAACGGAGCCGGCAAAAGCACCACTATTCGTATGCTTTGCGGAATCCTTGAACCAACCAGCGGAAAGGGCACAGTAGGCGGGTTTGACATAAACAGCGAGTCTGAAAAAGTGAAGGAAATAATCGGCTACATGTCGCAAAACTTCGGGCTCTATCAGGACCTCACCGTTAATGAAAATCTTAATTTTTATGCCCGTCTCTATATTGCCGACAGGAAGACCTGTAATAAAAAAATAGAAGCAGCTATTGAGTTGCTGGAACTCGGACACTATCGCAAACACCTGGCAGCTAACCTTTCAGGCGGCTGGCGCCAGCGCCTGGCACTCGCGTGTGCAGTTGTCCACGACCCCCAGATTATTTTTCTTGATGAACCAACCGCGGGTATAGATCCTGTTTCACGCCGGGTACTCTGGGACTTTTTGTATGAATTGGCACATGACGGAACAACCCTCTTCGTCACAACCCATTATATGGAAGAGGCCGAGCGCTGCAACAGGATAGGGTTCATATGGCAGGGAGACCTTGTGGCATGCAGCACACCCATGGGCATCAAAGAAGGCTTTTTAAAGGATCATATCATAAGCCTTAAGTGCAGTGATATCAATCAGGCCTACAAGATACTTAAATCAACAGGGCGCGTTAAAGATGTAAACCTCTATGGAGATGCGATTCATATTGTCGTTGAAGATGCAGCAGCGATAACCCCTTACCTGCAGCAGCAACTGGCTGCTGCCGATATAGAGGTTGTCGAACTAAAACGGATAAACCCATCCATAGAGGACGTCTTTGTTGCCCTGTCTAAAGGAAGCGGGGCAGTCTGAACATGGCAAGAAGAATCCGGGCCCTTATTCATAAAGAGTTCCTTCAGATACTGCGTGATCCTATTGCAGCTGCCCTGCTGATTGCCCTGCCTGTTTTTATACTCTTTATTTTCGGTTATGCCATAAACCTTGATGTACGCAACATTACGCTGGCAATCTATAATCTCGATAACACTGAAGCCTCCCGTACCTTAACCGACCGCTTCATCACCTCGGGATATTTTACTCTCACGCAAAACATCGTTTCAGAGCACGAAATTGCGCCCATGCTGGATCACGGCAAAATCAAGGTTATAATCAAAATTCCCAAAGATTTCCAAAAGGATATTGCCAGTGGCAAAAGCACTCCCGTGCAGGCCCTTATCGACGGTACTGACAGCAACACCGCTAATATTGTCATGAGCTACATACGGGCCATCCTGCAGACAGAATCAATGCATGTAATTTTCAGTCTTTTTAATTCAAACGGTCAGATCAATACTGCTGAGATGCCTTCCCTGGATGTGCGACCCAACATCTGGTACAACCCCGAGCTTTCAAGCACTAATTTTCTGGTGCCCGGCATTATCGGCATAATTATAATGGTAATCGGTGCCATTCGTATGTCCGTTTCACTGGTTAAGGAACGCGAAAAGGGCACCATTGAAAGCCTGATGGTTTCACCGCTCAGGCCTGCCGAGCTTATCATCGGTAAAATAACTCCGTATATCGTGATTGTTTTTTTTGACCTTATCCTGATTGTTATTGCAGGCAAGTATGCTTTCGGAGTACCCTTCCGGGGGAACCCTTTGCTTTTTCTGGTGCTGTCATTTGTTTTTCTCAGTTCCGCACTCGGTTCAGGCCTTTTTATTTCAGCCGTCTCAAAAAACTCGCAGGTTGCCTGGCTGCTGGGTTTTTTTTCAACGGTGCTGCCCTCGATCATGCTCTCAGGATTCATCTTCCCCATTGAAAGTATGCCGCTGCCGATACAGGTTGTAACCTACCTGTTTCCGGTCAGGTATTTTCTTACAATCCTGCGCGGCATCATTCTGAAAGGGGTCGGTCTTGCTGTTTTGTATCCCCAGGCTATTATACTGGTATGTTTTGCAGTAGTAATACTGGCCGTCAGCACCCTGCAGTTTAAAAAAAGGTTTTAACAATGAAGCTCTCAAGAATTACATCAATAACCATAAAAGAACTTCATCAGC
Organism: Thermodesulfobacteriota bacterium; assembly: GCA_028278025.1. Classification (GTDB taxonomy): domain Bacteria; phylum Desulfobacterota; class WTBG01; order CAIYCZ01; family CAIRTM01; genus JANQFE01. Next base: position 28,833 of record JANQFE010000089.1, read on the forward strand.
TCAAAAGAGACAAAAAAATGTATCCCCTGCTGTTTCTGGTTCCCATAATTCAGCTGACAATATTTGGATATGCGGCCACATTTGAAATCATAAATATTCCTACGGGAGTCCTTGACCAGGACGACACCTATTTAAGCCGACAATATGTTGAATCTTTTGCCCATAATGGATACTTTGATATCCGCTATTATGCTGACAGCCGCACAGAGCTGTGTCGCTGGCTTGACCAGGGTAAAATCAAGGTTGGTCTGGATATCCCCCTTGATTTTCAGAAAAACATAAAAAACGGTCACCAGGCCCAGGTACAGGTTTTTATTGACGGTACAGAATCAAACGGTTCCACAATTGCACTCAGCTACATTAACGTCATTTCTCAACGGTTTTCATCCAGGCTTATCCTGAATCACATTGATACAGCGGCATTCAATGCCCACGATTTTATGGGCACGTGGCGCAGTGATATCGGCAAGGCATCCATCATAGATGACGAAATTCGCATCTGGTACAATCCGGCACTTCTCAGTAACAATTTTTTTGTACCCGGCGTCATCTGTATGATTCTGCTCATTATAACTACAAACCTGACTGCAATCAGTCTCGTTAAAGAACGTGAAATCGGTACGCTCGAACAACTCCTGGTAACACCTGCAACCCGCAGCGAACTGCTCCTCGGGAAACTTTCGCCTTTTATCCTTATCGGCCTTTTTGATGTAGCCCTGATTGTAACGGCGGCAGTCCTGATTTTTGACGTACCCATTAAAGGCAGCATTCCCCTGCTGTTTTTCTTCTCTTTTATCTATCTTTTCAGTACCCTGGGACTCGGTCTTTTTATTGCAACCATTGCCCGCACTCAGGAGCAGTCCCTGGTGGTAACGTTCTTTTTTATCATCACCATGATCATTCTTTCGGGTGTTATCTTTCCTATAGAGAACATGCCCAAAATAATCCAGCTCTCTACGTATTTGATGCCGATTCGTTACTTCGTCATTATTGTAAGAGGCATTTTTTTGAAGGGTGTCGGTATCGGTGTTTTATGGACCCATGGATTAAATCTTTTAATCCTGAGCCTTGCCATCCTGGGGGTAAGTCTGTTGCGTTTTAAGAAAAAAGTATCCTAAAAACATAATTATTTGAAAAAACATTATATTATCACTCATGTGCATGCATGTGCACACCAAAATTGTCAACCATTTTATGGCTAGAATTAACCATAAAAACGTAAAAAAAAACTAGCATTGGCTGAAATGAACCACCAAATTATTTGCCCAAAATAATATATTTTTTTTTACATGTTATGAGTATTTTTTTTGGCATTAACTATTTGTTTTTACATTTTTTTTTTATCACTCCGCGGCACCGCCCCTAATCACCCCATGATGGTATGTTCCTTGCAGTTTTGGGTTTAAGATAAAAATAGAAAATTTTCTAAAAGAATACAACCCAGAGGAGGTTACCATGATAATAAAAGGTTTAGGATGCAGTATGCCGGAACGTGTCGTACAAAACGATGAGCTGCTCCATGAGTTCATGGAGATGAGCGATCCCTACTTTCATAACGGAGACAAAGAACAGGTCATGTTAAAAATCAAGGCCTTGTTCAGAATTTCCGGGACTAAGGAACGGCGTTTGCGTGAAAAAGGCGAGCGCGCCTATGATTATACCAAAAAGGCAGTCAACACAGCCCTGGAGCGGGCATCTCTGAAGCCGACTGATATCGACCTGCTTCTCTATGTCGGCGTTGGCCGCGGATGGATTGAGCCGGGCATGGCTCCCTACTTCCTCGAGGAATTCGGCATGACTAAGGCTACCGGGTTTGATCTTCTTGATGCCTGTTTGAGTTGGATGCGGGCCCTGCATATCTCACACAACTTTCTTAAAAACGGTGTATATAAAAATATTATGATATTGAATTCAGAGTTTAATCAGGAATACAAGGGCCCTTTTAAGAGCCCCGAGGTTGTTCCTTACCGCTTTGCTCAGCTGACCATTGGTGAATCTTCTACCGCAACAATATTATCATCTTCGACTAACGGGCATGCTGAGCCCTATTTTGAATTCGTTACTGATGCAACCCGGCATGATCTGTGCAAAATCCCGCTGCCTAATATTGCCTCATATAACAACTCAGAAAAGTGCCCAGAGCTTGATCCGCTTGTGTTTTTTGCTTACAGTGCCGATCTGTTTAATGCTGCAAATGAGATGATTCCCGAACTTTATCTCAATTCTGATGTGCTGCCAAAACTCCCTTGCGATATTGCTTTTGCACATTCTGCCTCTAAATCAATTATTGATAACCTGGCCCGCCGCCTGAATTTAGAAGACCAGATTGTCAACCTGTATCCCAAGTTCGGTAACACCGTTTCGGCCTCTATCCCTACGGCAATGTGGGACTCAATTGAGAACGGCCGGCTGAAACGCGGCATGGACATGAAGTTATTCATGGGCAGCGCCGGCTTTTCGGCAGGCATCTGTCATATGCAGTACTAAACAAACGCTATCCGTAATGCAATTAATAATGCCCCTCTGTGTCCCAGAGGGGCATTTGTATTTCTGGAATCTTTTTTACACAACACACAAACGACCTGAAACATGCCTACAGCCCCCAAAATGCTTTTTGCCGATGATAAGGGAACCATCTATGACCACCCGTACTTTGAAATGGCAGGTGCCAGTGGACAGGTGACAGTGCGGCCGGACCTCAACGATTTGGTGCCGCTGCCTGAGATGAGCAAACTGTATTTCCATCCACACTGCACCCCTTACGGTTATGACCCCGAACAAGAGCGTCTTGTGCCTGTTACAGAAACACGAATCGGCAGAAAAAAAATCAAGTGCAATGCGGTTTCAGCTTTTATCCAGCAGGGCTGGGTCAGACAGCTGCTACCGGCGATGGATTACAGCACAAAAGACTACTGCCTGCCCATGTGGGCGTACAGCTGCGTGGGGTTTGCCGATGAAAAATATTATGTTCCCTCCTTTGAAATTGATGATAATTTCAGGTGGAATCCTGACTTTTTTGATGACAGGGGCTTACTACCCCAGGTAAAAAAACGCCTCCAGGAGTTCCCCGGTAATAAACTGCTGAAACATCTTGAGCGATGTGCAGTGCAGTATCACTGTTTTGCCGCAAAAAATTTTTTCTATCGCCGCTGGGAAGCACCTGTCCCTACAAGTCCGGCATGCAACTCAGGCTGCCTAGGATGCATATCACTACAGCCTGACAGCAGCTGCATGGCCCCTCAGGAAAGAATCAGCTTTGTGCCTGAACTGCATGAAATTACCGGACCATTTATACAACATCTCAATGAAGCTGCGGACCCTATCATCAGCTTCGGACAAGGCTGTGAAGGTGAACCCATTATGCAGTGGCAGCGCATCAGCGAGGCCATCGCTGCTATCAGGCAGGCAACCAGCCGGGGCACGATAAACCTTAACACAAATGGTAGCGTTCCTGAATGGGTTGCAGTAATCTGTAAAAACGGTCTTGACAGCATCCGCATCAGCATTAACAGTGCCAGAAAAAAGTTGTATGAAAGATACTACCGCCCCAGAGGATACTGTTTTGATGATGTTAGTGCATCAATCAAAGCAGCCCGTGATCATGGTGTGTTTACCATGATTAACTATCTTATATTTCCGGGTATCACTGATCAGCAGGAAGAAGTTGAATCTTTCATGCAGCTTATAGAAACCACTCAGCCTAACCTCATCCATTTTAAAAATCTCAACATCGATCCTGATTTCTACTTGAACGCTATGGGCAGGCCGACACAGGCGGGGATTGGCATAAAAAAGGTAAAAGAATTGGTGTCAAAAAAGTTTCCTGAAGTCCAATTTGGCTATTATAACCGCACCAAAGAAGCCTTCTTTAGAAACAAAAACGGCTAAAAGGGGAAATACACCCAGATGGCCGGGCAATGGGTAAACTTTTATTGGCATACTTTGATGCGCTGTAGCGTAAACTGTGCGCTTTGTGCAAACAAACTACCTAAGATATTCAATACCGCCAAGGTAAAATCAAAGCAGATTATGGGAACAATGCCCTTTATATAAAGCTGTTTAAAACACTTCTCATCCTACCATAAATCGTTAAAAAAACCGTCAAAAATCGTGCATCTGTCAACAAAATATACGGCAATAACTTCCATTGTATGCCCGGCAAATCAGTCTAAGATATTGTAATAACTTCGATATGCTTCCATGGCACTGCATTTGCATATTTGCGTCTAGTGGAGGTTATTACTGATGGTTACATTCTTAAGAAGAATCTATCAAAACACCTTAACAGCACTGCATTTCTTTTACCGGATTGCCCGGGGAATAGACCATAAAATCCTGAACCATTATATCCTAAAAATCAGCCAGGCCCAGGATATAAATAGTATTATTTACCAGGTATCCAGATGTCTTTATTATATATTTGATTACCAGTTTTTCACATTCGCCTTATATGACAAGGAATACAATGGCAGTGTCGATGTGTGGCTTGATCCCAAAACAGATAACCTGTCACTTATTGACTTTATAAAAAAGGACTTCTCCCCACAAAACCTTTACTGGAATGTTAATTACTTTAATCATACACCTTACGGCAGTTGTGATGACCCTGATGACATTGCAGCAAAAACCCTTTCTTTTAAAGTACTGGATAACCAAACCTGCGCCATCCTCTATATACTGCCGCGCAGAAAAATGCTTGGTTACCATAACAATCTTTTAAACATGATTGTAAGAATAGTAGCTGCTGCTTTATCCAACTTTATCAGCATGAAAAAACTTGAGAATGCCGCCCTTATTGATCCGCTGACGCATTCCTATAACAGACGGGCTCTTGATCAGTTCATAAACCATGATATTGCCAATGCAGAACGATACGGGGCTGAACTTGGTGTGATAATGTTTGATATAGATTATTTTAAACAGGTAAACGATCTGCATGGTCATAAGGCCGGCGATGCCGCTTTAAGGGCCGTTTCACGAAGTGTGCTGGCAGCCATTCGTAAAAGTGATTACCTGGCCCGTTATGGCGGCGAGGAGTTTGTGCTCGTGCTGCCCGGCACAAAATTTTCAAAGGCAATTGAGCTGGCCGAACGACTTCGGCAGATAACAGAGAATCTGAAAATAAATTTCGGAGACAGTACGATTTCTGTAACAGCCAGTTTCGGGATAGCTGCTTTTAAGAAGGGTATCAATAGATACACCCTGCTGCAAAAAGCAGATGAAATGCTCTACGAAGCTAAAAGACAAGGTCGCAATAGAATTAAACCTGACCTGCGACTATACCATGCGCTTTCCGATGCACCCTTTCCCAGCATGGGAGGAGAAGGTTCCCTCTCACAATAATCTACTCATCGTAGTTAAAAACGAACCTACACGCCGGAGAAACTGCCAAGATTAAAAAATGTTCAGCAGCCATCAAGTAATTATCCTCGCCTAAAAGGCAATGCTTTAGGAAGCCCCCCATAGGGGGGCTTGAAAATCACCACAGCCTTTTTGCAGCATTGACGTATTATTTTCGGTTGCTCAAGCACTGTCTTTCTCAATCCCATTGCAACGCAGCCGAGTGCAGCGATTTCAGGCGGATACAAGGGTCAACATGTCTGA
>JANQFE010000090.1 GCA_028278025.1 Thermodesulfobacteriota bacterium
CTAATTCAGGTGTCTTTGCTGCCATGTGCTTCTCCTCCTTATCTCAGACTGGTTTCTTGTTTAATGCTTCTGTGCCCTCAAATATTAAAAACCTCCTGCCTGTATGCGGATTTTCCGACAAACTGCCAGGATCTGGCAAATAATAAATTTTATAAATTTCCTTTATTATTTGTCAATCAAAAACGTGTTTGTTTCATGTGAACAGCAGCTTCTTTGGTATATTTAAATATTGCCGTTCAGGGAGTAAGTGTAGTATACAAATAGTGATGAACACTGAATAAACAAGCGCCTGACCACTGACAATATACAACCGACTATTAACAACTGACGGAAAAATGATTCTCTACATCGGTGCTACCGGACATCTGGGAAAAGCTGCCGTACAAGAGCTTTGCAAAAGGGGACATAAAGTCCGCTGTCTTGTTCGCGGGGGCGCTGACACATCACAACTCAAAAATCTCTCGACTGAGTTTGTATATGGTGATGCATGCACTAAAGAATCAATTAGAAAAGCAGTCGCCGGCACAGACACAGTTATGAGCAGCTTTGCGACAAATATCGCCAAGGATAGACGCACCACTCACCTGTGGCAAAACGACTATGAGGGCAACCTCGCAGTAATCAAACACGCCAAATCGGCCGGGGTTAAAAAATTTGTCTTTATCAGCTATTGGGGACTAGCTAAATTCGGTGATTTTGAGCATGGTAAAATCAAAAAAATGGTTGAGGATTTGCTGGCGGTAAGCGGGCTTGATTATACTGTTTTACGGGTAACGAGTCTTGCAACCGATATGTCACTGTTACTCGGCAATACCCTGCAAAAAAAAGGGCGTGCTCCGATTCTTATGAAACGGCATGAAAAAATCAGGCCCATACTGCTTGAAGATCTGGCTTGGTGCATGGCCGATTGTCTTACCAACCCAAAGGCCTCGCACAAGGTTATCGAGGTGGCGGGTGAAGAAGAGTATACGTTTATGGAATTCCAGGAGTTGTTTAGCCAGGCATTAGGGAAAAAGGTTCGTTTTATTTTTATCCCTTTACCTTTAGCGAATTTCATTGCGGGATGCATAGATTTTGTGACCAGGAATCAGTATAATGCCAGAGGCTTAGTATCTGCATTCACCGGCGGCAGCACCTGTGACATCACGCAGATGCAGCAAATATTCAGGCTACAACAGGGCAGTTTTGCACAACATCTGAAAGACTATTTTACAACAGGACATATAGTTTTCCAGGAACCCCGGAGCTTATCATGAAAGAAGTTGAGGTAATTGACTGCATACAGCACGAAGACGAGCGAGGATGGGTGGCCTGGCCCGTTATTTCGCATCTGTTGGTACAGGGCAAAATCTCAGACCTGCATGTACCGTCCATGAAACCGGGTGCAGTACGAGGCAACCACTACCATCAACATACCAATGAGTATGCCTTTGTTTTGTCCGGTCCCTGTCGGGCTCTTTTTTACAACAATACTACTGGTGAGCAATGGGAGTTTGTGGTTACACAACATAAACCAAAACTTTTTAAGATACATCCCAACGTAACTCATGCTTTTAAAAATGAGTCTAATCAGGATATCTTCCTCGTGTGTTACAATGAATCACTGCAAGAACGCAGCGACACTGATACACTGCGACGTGTGATACTGGATGCTGGACGTTAGCTGTTGGTTGCTTATTGCCGGATATTTGTTGTTAGTAGTTAGTTGTCCGTTGGGAAAAATATTACTGACAGTGATTTGTAGTTTTCAAGCGGACAGGTCGTCCGCTTGAAATGTCAGCTTGTCCTGAGTTCATCGAAGGACGCTAGTCGGCGTCAGTCTGCTCTGAAAATAGTCGTCCGAAGGTGCTTATATACTATCAAAAATTGAACACATTTTCATGGTTTCAGGGTGATGTACCGCATCATGTGGACTGCGGTTAATAAATGACTTTTTGTTACAACTGCAAAACAGACACTAACAGCATTACGAATAGATTAATTAGCAACAAGTCCGTTAAAAAAAACTTGACTCATGTGTTAAGTTTCAGACTATAATTGACGGCAACTTTAAGAAGTGTTTGCATACAATAAAACCCACGAAACATGTAGTGATGAGGAGAACAACAATGGCTGATGAAATTACATTAACCGAAGATAATTTTGAACAGGAGGTCTTACAAGCAGACCTGCCCGTACTGGTTGATTTTTGGGCTGAGTGGTGTGGGCCGTGCCGTAGCCTTGCACCTACCATTGAAGAATTAGCACAGGAATATGCGGGTCGCGCCAAAGTCTGTAAGCTCAATGTTGATCAGAATCCTGCCATTGCAGAAAAATATGGCATCCGCGGGATACCGACACTCATACTTTTTAGCAGCGGACAAGTCGGTGAGCAAATAGTGGGTGTACAGCCCAAAGAGAAAATAAAAGCAATGATTGACAAAAATCTCGCCTAAAAGCACTGCCGAGGAGCATAAACGAATACTGTAACCAAGAGGCTCAACCTGAAAAGAAAACAGTTGTGCTTCTTCACGTTAAGCCTCTTGGTTTTTTTAGCTTTTCTTAATACTTTCTACCCCCCTATTGCCGACATGCCCCTGGAACATTTTTTAAAGGACGGTTCAGACATCTTATGCCCCCTAGGTTTGTCCAGTATTGCCTGAGTGATTACCTTCTGTAGTTTCGCGTCTGTAAGACCCTGCCTAATCAGGGTCTTAAGGTCGGTTTCTTCATCAGAGAAAAGACACGTTCGCAGTTTGCCGTCTGCTGTAAGTCGCAAACGATTGCACGATGAGCAGAAATGGTTGCTCAAAGCAGAAATAAAACCAAGTTTACCCTGAGCACCTTTGAGCTGGAAAACCGTTGCCGGGCCTGAGTTGTTATCCGTAGCAAGTGGAATCAACTTGCCCATTTTCTGTATCTCCTGCTGGACTGCGCTGTTTGGAATAAAATAATTCCGGTCCCATGAGGTTTTTTTATCTACAGGCATAAATTCAATAAACCTGATATGTGCCGGTCTGTCAACACTGAGCTGCGCAAATGAACGTATTTCGTCGTCGTTGACACCGCGCATGGCCACAACATTTATCTTAATCGGGTTAAACCCCATTGCATGGGCCTTACGGATACCTCTCAGTACGGCCTTCAGATTTCCGCCGCGCGTTATTTTTTTGTATTTTACGGGATCAAGACTATCCAGACTGATATTAATCCTTGTAACCCCTGCTTCGCGCAATACCGGGGCAACAGACTCAAGCAGTATGCCGTTTGTCGTAAGGCTGAGATCAGTGATGCCGGGAATGCCGTATAACTCACGAATAAAATCAACAATACCCTTTCTGATCAGCGGCTCACCTCCGGTAATTCTGATTTTAGAAACACCTTTTGCAGCAACAATCCTGGTAATCCTCAAAATTTCCTCGTACCTGAGAATATCATCATGGCCAAGAAGAGATACTCCTTCCTTGGGCATGCAGTACATACAGCGCAGATTACAGCGATCAGTCACGGAGATACGCAGATAGTTAATATGCCGTTTATAGTTATCAATGAATTTATGCATATGCTGCTGTTTAAAAAACACCCATAATAAAAAACCCGGTCCCCCCCGCTGTTAGTGAGGAAACCGGGTCATAGGTTCTATGACTGTCTCCTTTCCAAAGCAGGGAGGTTTTTCTGTTTCCAGTAAAACCCTTTCGGTTATATACCCATGGAGATAGCGCTGATTTCTTTAGGATATACAACTCGGAGACTACCTTTTTAACATACTGTGATAAGCCTTTTTTGTCAAGCTTATTCACCGCATAACACCCCTGCCTGCGCGGCTGCCGGTGATTATTAACTTGACTTTTTTACGCTAAAAAATATATATTTTTTGATCGGAATCGAGCTGCATGTATCTAAAACAATAAAAAATTAATTATCATGATACCCCCTCAGTTCTGCTGCGGGGAGTATCCTTATATTAATTTGTTAGGAGGAAACCAAGGATGAAGAATGCTGTTATTGTAAGCGCTGTGAGAACACCGGTTGGAAAATTCGGAGGAACCCTTAAAGATATCCCGGCCTACGAGCTTGGTAGTATCGCTATTAAAGAAGCCCTCAACAGAGCCGCTATCAAACCTGAACAGGTAGATGAAGTCATTTTCGGAAATGTATTAACTACGGCACAGGGACAAAATCCCGCCCGTCAGGCATCAATGGGAGCAGGACTTCCTAAGGAAGTCCCGGCTTTTACGATTAATAAAGTCTGTGCATCCGGCCTTAAATCCGTTGCTCTTGCAGCTCAAAGCATTAAGGCCGAGGACAATGAAATTGTTGTGGCCGGTGGTCAAGAGAATATGAGCTGGGCACCTTACGCCGTGCCGGGCGCCCGCTGGGGTAGCCGCATGGGTAATGCCACCCTGCTTGACTGCATGATTAATGACGGGTTATGGGAAAAGTTCAATGATTATCATATGGGCATAACTGCCGAAAATATTGCAGAAAAATATAGCATCTCGCGTGAAGAACAGGATCGTTTTGCTGCAGAAAGTGAAAACAAGGCCGAAAAAGCAATCCAATCTGGAATTTTTAAAGAAGAGATTGTTCCTGTCCAGGTCCCCCAGAGAAAGGGCGATCCGAAAATCTTTGATACTGATGAATTCCCCAATTTTGGCACCACACCTGAAAAGCTGGGTAAACTGCGTCCTGCATTTAAAAAAGACGGGACGATAACTGCCGGTAACGCATCAGGCATAAATGACAGTGCTGCTGCTTTAGTGGTAATGTCGGAGGACAAGGCTAAAGAGCTCGGCAAAGCCCCAATGGGTACTGTCATCTCATATGCCTCAGGGGGTGTTGATCCTGCATTTATGGGAATGGGCCCTATCCCGGCTGTAAAAAAAGCACTTGAAAAGGTCGGCCTTGCAGTTGGTGATATTGATTACTGGGAACTGAACGAAGCGTTTGCTTCTCAGGCTATTTGCTGCATCAAAGATCTGGGCATAGATCCATCAAAGGTGAATCATCATGGCGGTGCAATCTCAATCGGCCATCCTATCGGAGCAAGCGGTGCCCGTATACTGGTAACCATGCTCTATGAAATGAAGAGGATAGATGCAAAACTTGGCGTTGCATCCCTGTGCATCGGTGGTGGTATGGGGCATGCCCTTATAGTACAACGTTAGTTTCTCTGCCGTATTATGGGAACCCCTGTATAGATTTTGCAGGGTTTCCCATTACCGATAGAGCGTACGTTCATGCATGCAGAGAGGCAACCAGGTTTATACAATGGCTCCGGCGTAACATGCAGCATAGCCTTAGCAAGCTATGCCGGCTAACCATACAGCTAAATACATGAATGTATAGAGCTGCCTTATAAACTCAATATACTTTCTGTTGGGTGCCTAACAGATGACACAGAATTTTATAATCGGCTATTTCATCAAAGGCGGCTTTTTCATGGTACCTATCCTGCTGTGTTCAATTCTCTCTCTCGCAATTTTCCTGGAAAGGCTGTGGGTACTGCGCAAAAAAAGAGTTATCCCCTCAGAATTTATTGTACAGGTTGAACACCTGTTGCGCGCCGAGAAAATTTCTTATGCCATTGAGCTCTGCAAACAGTCTGATTGTCCAATTTCCCGCATTCTTCTCAACGGCATAAAGAATTTTGGCAGAAGAAGAGAAGACATAAAAGTAATTATTGAAGAGGTTGGAAAACGAGAAGCAGCTTACCTTGATAAATATGTTGAAAATCTTTCAACAATTGCAAGTGTCAGTACATTGCTCGGCCTGCTTGGAACTATTGCCGGTATGATTAAAGTTTTTGGTGTCATATCTGTTCAAAAAGTGGCTAATCCCACGATGCTGGCGGGTGGTATTTCTGAGGCCCTCTACACCACCTGCGCCGGACTCAGCGTTGCAATTCCTACTCTTATTTTTTATCGCTATCTTACAGGCAAATCCGATACCCTTATTTTAGAGATGGAAGAGTACTGTCTGAGAATGGTGGAGCTCATTAAGGAGCGGCAGCGCTAGAGCATTTTCTTTTTTTCTATAGCCCGTGCGCACTGCAACGGCTGCTGTGGTAAGAGCAGCTGTGGCAGTGCGAGCGATGGACGATATAGTAACTTCCGGATATCCCAGCGAGCATATAGCCGCAGGCGGTCGAACCGCATCAGCCGTTGCAGCCCCAGCTGTGAGGCTACGCTTTTTTGCAAAATGCTCTAAGAATGTACTATCACCCACATTACCATGGAATTCAGACAGAAGAGAAAAAGAGATATTCGCATCGACATTACACCGATTGTAGATACCGTATTCAATCTTCTCATTTTTTTTGCGCTCTCCCTGAATTTCACCTTCAACTCTTCAATTGATCTTAACCTGCCCACAGCATCATCGGTACAATCTACAGGCACAAAACAACAGGAAACAATTCAAATCACACACGCTGGAAAAATTTTCTTTAAACAATCACTGGTCGATAAAGATACTTTAACCGATTTGCTGAAGCAACTGAAATCAAAAAATCCGGCCTGCACAATTATTATTCAGGCCGATGAAGCAGTTACTCACGGCACGGTTGTCTCCATAATGGACAGATGCAAACAGGCGGGCTTTGCCAAAATTTCAATAGCTGCACACCTCAAAGATAGTCCCTGATACCTAACCTGGACATTTCTTTAAAAACCACCCTGCTACTCATCCGATGCTGGCACATGATCGTCACTGCCGTGCAGTACCGGCAGGTTGTAACGTCATGCTATAAAGTCATTAAAAAAACTTAAATAAATAGTTCACTTCTGTCGAATATTCTAAACAACCAACGAGTCAAATTTTTTTCAGGGAGCCTTTGCCGTTACAGGATGGACAGCTTGGAGGTATCAAACTTTTAAAAGTATAAATATGAATTTTGCAGTATATTTTGTGAACTATTTAACAAAATATAGCCTTATAATACATAAAAATAGCATAATTTGAAAATAAAGCTTATCTAAGATTCTGCTCATGCCGATGAAAAAAGTCGTAGTAACAATAGTATTCTTTTTAATATTAATTATAACAATTGTTGTAATGATTTTTGGCCCGCGCGGCCTCATTCATCTTAGAGGACTTCAAAAGGAACTTGCAGATCTAACGCACCACAATAGTGAATTGCAAAAAGAAAATGAGGTCTTGCGAAGCGAAGTTGAGCTTTTAAAACATAATTTACTCTACATAGAAGAATTAGCCCGTAAAGAGCTCGGCCTTATGAAAGAGGACGAGCTTTTATACCATTTAAAAGAAGAAAAAAAGCAAAAATAGATAATGTTTTGATTATTCTATTTAATATATTTTATAGGTATTTATATGCTATCTTTTTTTTCACCTAAGACCGTAATAGGACTTGACATCGGTACCAGTGCCATAAAAATGGTTGAACTTGATGAAACCAAGGATACCTATAAATTAAAAAATTTTGGAATTGCCAAATTGCCTAAAGAAACCATTGTAAATGGTGTCATTATTAATTCAGATCCTTTAATACAGGCTATCAAAGGACTTGTCTCAAACCTGAAAATCACAAATAAAAATGTTGCAATTTCTATTTCAGGCCACCCGGTTATTATTAAAAAAATTACCTTGGATTTTATGACTGAGGAGGAACTGGAACCGGTTATTGAAACAGAAGCTGAACAATACATTCCCTTTGATCTTGATGAAGTTAATATTGATTTTCAAATCCTAGGAGTTAACGAAGAAAAATCCGATCAAATGAACGTCATGCTGGTTGCAGCAAAAAAGGCCATGATAGAGGAATACACTGATGTTATCCGTGCATCAGGTCTTAAAACCAGTATTATCGACATTGACGTATTTGCCCTTGAGAACATGTTTGATATCAATTACGCCTATGAAGAGAATCAAAACACTGTACTTATAGACATAGGTGCGAGCGTTACTAATATTAATATAGTAAAAAACGGTTTTTCAATCTTTAATCGCGATGTTTTTATCGGCGGCAATCAAATCACGGAGGAGATTCAGAAAGAATTGTCAGTGAGTTTTGAAGAAGCTGAAATATTGAAAACAGGTGAAAAGATTGAAGGTATCGATCAGGAACTGCTCGATCAGACCATTGCAAACAGCTCTGCATCGATTTCTCGTGAAATTCAGAGAACTTTGGATTTTTTTACCGGCTCAAGCTATGCCGAAATCCACCACATCTACCTTAGTGGGGGCGGCGCTAAAACAAGAGGTCTCAAGGAATTAATAGATGAAAAGATGAGTTGCAGTGTTGAGTTCACTGATCCCTTCAAAACGATCAAATACGACAAAAGTGCTTTTGATACAGAATACATCAAGGATATCTCCGTTTTCGCATCTATCGGTATTGGATTAGCTTCAAGAAAGATTGGAGATTAGCTGTAATGATTAAAATAAATCTTATCGCATATAGAGCCCAAAGGAAAAAACAGTTTTTGCAGGAGCAGATTATCATCGGCGCTGCTCCAATGGTACTTGTGCTGATTATCGTTGGTCTGTTCTGGTGGTCGATAACCTCTGAAATTTCTGATGTGAATAATGAGGTTGCCAGGATTAACAAGGAAATAGAGAAACAAAAAGTCACTATGAAACAGATTGACGATTACAAAAAGAAAAAGAAAACCATTACCAAGAAAATGGACATTATCGAAAAACTCAAGGGCGGCAAAACCGGTCCGGTACACGTGCTGGACGAGATTGCAGTGAATATTCCCGGCAGACTGTGGCTTATCCAGGTAGATCAAAAAGGTATGAACCTGGACATCGCAGGCAAGGCTCTTGATAATATTTCAATCTCCAATTACATGATCAACCTTGAAAAATCCCTCTACTTTGAATCTGTCGATTTAAAGCAGATTAAAACAAGTAAAAAGCGCAGCTCAAAAGGTGTTCAACTCAAAGAATTTATTGTTACCTGCAAAATCATATACGATACGAAGAATAACAAAGAGAACAAAAAAAACAAACAAACATAATACTTTTATAAACATATGGCTGACTTCTCACTTGATACAATTATTAAATTACCGAACTCACAAAAACTTCTCGTTCTCGGTGCTGCTATTGCTGTGATTATCGGTGCTTATGTTTATTTTATCCATATGCCGGCCAGAGTTAAACTGCAGCAGCACCAGGAACAACTAACAAAGCTTCAGGCTCAATATGAGGAGCAACAAAAGGTTCTGGCAAATCTGCCTAAGTTTAGAAAAGAGTTGCAGCAGATGGAACTGAAGCTGCAGGAATCGCTCAAGCAACTGCCTAACACGAGAGAGATTCCCAGTCTGCTTACAAACATTTCAACACTTGCCCGGGAGTGCGGTCTGGAAATAATTCTGTTTCAACCCAAGCCAGAGTCAAACAAAGGGTTTTATGCCGAGATTCCCGTTGAAATGAATGTTTTCGGAAGATATCACAATCTTGGATATTTCTTTGATCGCGTATCAAAGCTGAATCGGATTGTGAATATATCGAATTTGAAAATGAAGGCCCATAAATCAAAATCAAAAACTACTCAAAGAGGTTCGCTTGAAGCATCTTTTCAAGCTGTTACATTTAAATTTATTGAGCAAAAGAAGGCAACCAAAAGTGGGCAAAAAAAACGCCGTAAAAGAAGATAAGCATAAAACGCCTGCCAGGCTTTTTAAGGCTTGCACAGTACTGGTGTATGCTCTCTTTCTGAGCACTTGCATGCTGCTTACTACGTCTTGCAGCACCGGTACGGAACCGGTTGAAAAACAGACAGCCCAGGTGAGCACAAAGCAGAAAAAGAAGACCAAGAAAGCCCGGAAACCCAAAAAATCCGAGCAACAGGTTTCTGAGAAGAAAACTGTACCGGAGTATTCCTATGATGCAACCGGGATACCGGATCCTTTTATTCCTCTCATTGCAGATACTGCTCCGGTCAAGACAGCAGTGCCGCGACAAAGAGATCAGTCAGAACCGTTAACTCCGCTTCAAAAATACGACCTGGGAGAACTTTCACTTGTGGCCATAATATCAGCCGAAAAAAAATCGAGAGCTCTTCTGGAGGACTCATCCGGATTTGGTTTTATCGTTACTGAAGGGACAGCGGTTGGTAAAAACGACGGCATTATTAAAAAAATTACCAACAATCTAGTTATAATTGAAGAACAAATATATAACTCAAGCGGTGAACTTGAACCTAAAATAGCAACATTAACTATAAAACATAAAGAATAGAGGCAATTATGAAATCTCAACAATTATTACTGTTTTTAATTGTTGGTATATTATGTTTTCTTCTTTTTGTCGGGTGTGCTTCAAAAAGCGCTGTCAAACCGTCCGAACCGGAGACCGCCCGAAGTGCTCAGGCCGGTGAAGTGACGGAAAAGACATCACCGGTACGTTCCCTTGAAGATATAACCGTACTGGCTGAACAGAAGCACTGCCGGCTGAAAGTTGCGACAACCCTGCCCCCGACATTCACTATCTTCAAACTCACAAATCCTCAGAGAATCATTATCGATCTGCCTGAAACGCTGCCGGGCAACACTCAGAATCTCATGCACATAAACAACAGCTGGATCACCAGTATTACCAGTATACCCTTACAGGATAATTTGCTACGCATCGAGGTTGGACTTACTAATGATTTTCTGTATAATGCAAGGAATGAAAACAACGAAATAGTAATCGACATTTCTCCCAAGGGCACTTCAAATGATACACCGGTGTCCTCAGGAGATATCGTTGCAAAAGCACCTCCCGCTGCAAAACCTGCCGTGGAACAAACCCCTCTCAGTGCATCTGCAGAAAAAATCCACATAAAAGATGTTCAGGTTACACAAACATCCGTAGGAGCTCATATTACTGTGACGGCAGATGCGGAAATTGAGAAATACTATTCTTACTCGTTACATAACCCGGCACGGCTGGCCATAGATGTACCCAAGGCAGTAAGCCTTTTATCAAAACCGCAAGTGTCTGTCGGTGATGCATTGATTGACAAAATCAGAGTTGGGCAACAGCAGGACACGGTGAGTGTGGTCATAGATTTTCCGGGAAGCACATTTCCTCTCTACCAGATAGCCCAGGAGAAAAAGAGTCTGAACATTATTATTCAAGCCGACCAGAAACTTACTCAGGACAGTACCAACGAACAGATAACTGCATCAACAGATAAAAACCAAAATAAACAAATTATATCCGACAAACCGTCAAAGGATATTGCCCAGGGTACAACATATACGGGTGAAAAGATTTCATTAGATTTCAAAGACGCTGATATAAAAAATGTTCTCAGACTCATTGCAGATATAAGCGGCCTCAATATGATTGTCAGTGATAATGTGCAGGGCAAAGTAACCCTTAAGCTTGACAACATTCCCTGGGATGAAGCTTTTGATATAATTCTTGAAACCAATAATGCCGGTAAAATTGTAACTAAAAATGTAACGCGCATCGAATCTCGTGATCAGATAAAACGCATTAATGAAGAGAAACTCCTTGCCAAAAAATCCCAGGAACAAATCGAAGAACTGGTGGTCAAAACACTTGATATCAGCTATGCAAAAGCCGGTGATCTTTCTAAGTTTATAAAAAAGATGAATCTGCTGAGTCCGCGGGGTAGTGTCAATGATTTCAGGCTGACAAACAAACTGACTATTCAGGATATTCCTGACAATGTTGTCAGGATTATCAAGCTGGTGAAAGAACAGGATATACCTACCCGCCAGGTTATGATTGAAGCCAAGATTATTCAATCAAACCCGAGCTACGTAAAAGAACTGGGTATCCGTTGGGGCGGCACGTATACGACAAACCATGATAATGATATTATTAATATCGGCGGCGCAGCCGGTGATGACTTTGCAGTAAATCTGCCTGCAGCAGCCGGTGAAGGTACTGGTGGCGCAATTAACTTTGGTTACATAAAAGACAACTTAAGCCTTAATGTCCAGTTGTCGGCCCTTGAGAATGAAGATAAAATTAAGATTATATCAAACCCCAGAATTCTGGGCCTGGATAACAAGGAAGCCCGTATAAAACAGGGAGTTGCCCTGCCTTACCTGAAACTGAGTGAAGAAGGCGTCACTTCAACTGAGTTCAAGGATGCTGTTCTTGAACTGGAAGTACTGCCTAAAATCACGCCTACGGATACGATCGCCCTGCATATTTTTGTTACCAAAAACCAGAAATCTTCCCAGACCGGTGCCGGCAATGAACCCGGCATTGATGTGCGGGAGGTTGAAACCGATTTGCTGGTACAAAGCGGTGAAACAGTTGTGATAGGCGGAATATATGAAACTCAATCGACAATTAATATCAAGAAAGTTCCCTTCTTTGGCGATGTACCTTATGTCGGAAGATTTTTCAGAAACGAACGCGAAGAAGAGCTGCTAACGGAACTGCTGGTCTTTTTGACGGTAACTGTTGTTGACCTGCCGGCAAATATAGCAAAAGGATCAAATGATATTACAGGTTAATAAGTTTATATATAGGAGGTTATCATTATGAAAAAATGTTTCGGGTTATTTTTTCTGTTTGTTTTTGCAGGTGTGCTGTTTGGGTGCAGCGGGGGTATGTTACAGCAGAACATCTCGCCGTCTCCCACACCTAATGTATCATTTGTTCCAGAGGAAAATTCAGTGGTTCTGTCCGGCATTCGAAAAGTTGCTATTTTGCCGTTTGCCGACTATTCGCATCAACAGAATTCCATGGGCATTGATTCCTGGGGCGGCAACATTAAAATTATTGAAGAAATAACGGATCACCTGGTCGCCCATGGCATAACAGTTGCCATCCAGGAAGATGTAAATACCCTGCTGGTTGATAACGACATTATTCGCCCCATCGATAAAGAGCGCTACCTGATTTACGGTACCGTTGAACCTGAGGACAATGCCTATCAAACAATTGGAACAGCCGAGTATGAACTTGCAAACTACGAACACAGTATTGATATGACCAGTGAGATTATGAACATCATAAGCCGTGAGAACAGGAAAAAGAAAGCTGCCTTATCAAAAACCCCCGTAATTCAGGGGACCACTGTGGGTCTTACACGGGAAAAAGTTGTAGAGCTTTCTCAGATACTCGGCGTTGATGTGGTACTGCGCGGACGTATAATCGACTACGGATACAAAGATATCGGTACGATTAATCCACTCTACCGAGGATTTGTGCCGGTTGTCATTGACTCGGTAAAGGATCTGCTTTTCGGGGTCTCCGGCGCCTATGGCTATGAGGATGATCTTGAAGATATCGAAAGTATCCTCATGGGTGCCTCCATGGGATATATTATAGGTAATAACGTTGTAGACACGGACACATCCCGATCATCCGTCGGCATAGGCGGCAGAAGATCAACAAGCCGTAGAAGTCATGACGATAATGCCCCGGAAGGTGCCGCCATTGGAGCTGCCGCCGGGTGGCTTTCAGCACAACATCCCAAAAAAGCAAAGCGGGCTGCTGTTGTGCAGGTAAGAATTTATGCCCAGGACGGTGAAACAGGAGATGTCCTCTGGTCTAACAGGGTCGAAATGCAATACACGCCCAAAAATAACTTTGCCTATAATGAAACTCATCCGAAGGTAATGTTTGACAAGGCCGTTAAAGAAAGCGTCAAAGCATTAATGGACAGCTTTTTCAGTGAGGCCCAAAACATTTACGGAGACAATCAACCCAAGGAAGCATTTCTCATTCAAAAAGAAGGTGCGTGATGGGAGTGATTTTTATGCCAAAGAAAAAATATTTTTTCATTACCCTATCTCTACTCTGTTTTCTTCCTGCAGCAGCCTTGTGTCAGTTATGTCCTACCGAATCTGATGACGGCGAGGGATATTGTCCCTGGCCCATGTTTCACTTTGACCTGCGGCACACAGGGAAAACAGACAACTTCGGCACACAGGTTGGTGCCTTAAAATGGACTTTTGTAACCAACGGCCCGGTAACGTCATCACCTGCGATTCGCTGTGAAATTGATGAGGATTGCTATGAAAGTTGTACCGAAGATGAAACCCAGGGAACTGATCCCTGTGTCAAAAAATGCCAGGATTGTACCGTTTATATAGGTTCGGCCGACAATAATTTTTATGCTATTGATGCCGAAACCGGTGCTCTTGAATGGAAATACACTACGGGCGGTGCCGTCGAGCTCTCTTCGCCGGCAATTGATGAAGACGGCTTTGTGTACGTTGGTTCAAATGACGGGCACCTGTATGCCTTTGATACCGAAACAATTGACCCGCTTGATCCTGATTACACCTGGCGTTTCCAGACAAATGGTGCTGTTTCATCATCACCTTCAATTGATGTAAACGGCAATATACTCTTCACCTCTGCGGACGGCTATCTTTATGCTGTTGATCCGACCGGTAATCTTGACTGGAGCACCAGGATTGGTTCATCATGGTGCTCCCCGGCTATTGATACTTCTTCTGACCAGGTGTATGTCGGCTCATGGCTGCAGCAGGAAGGCGATTGCGAGGATATCGAGCTTGATAATGACACAACCATTACCGTGTGCGAATTTGTTAACTTTTTTGCACTTGACTCCTCTGATGGTGATATTGAGTGGTCATTTCCTTCCTTTTGCACTCCCGGCGGCATACTGGCATCTCCGACAATTGCATCAGATCAGAGCGTCATAGTCTCTTTTTTCATGACGTACAGTTCCGATTGTGATGATGAAGAATCTGATTTTCATATTTGGAGCCTTGATCCTGATGGTAATGCCAACTGGGGACTTCAGCTTGGTGGTAAAAATGACATTTACACCACACCGGCAATGCTTGAGGATAATTCCTTTTTCATAGCTTCAGCCAGTGACATCTATCGTGTGGTTCCCGACGGACAAACCTACCTTACGAGTCCCGGAGACGGACAGCGCATTGAATCATCTCCTGCCATCGACGGCGGCAAGCTTATCTTTTTCGGCTCAAACGGCGGTAGGGTTTACGCTATTTGCGCCGACTGCCCCGAAACACCAATCCTGTGGCAGTACCCTGCTGCTGATGACGATCCACTACAACAAATAAATGTTAACGGTACCATATCTATTGCATCCGTCATCTCGTCTCCTGCAATAGGTAACGATTCACGCCATTCTATATATGTTGGTGCCAGTGACGGCAATGTCTATGCCTTTTATGACGGTCTGCGTATATCCGGCAGTGTCTTTCTTGTTGATTCCGACACTCAGACAGATGCTGATACTAAAACACCGCTGCGTGCGGTAAAAATGACCCTTACGAGTGAATTCTCCGCGACTGAACGGGTCACCTATACTGATACCAACGGTAACTATGAGTTTGCCGGTATTGATGAAAATATAACCTATACGGTAACACCTGAAAAAATTGGTTATATATTTAACCCGGCGTCAAAAGACATAACAATAAAGCAGAACCAGGATGCAACCGATACAAATTTTGACGCATTAATCGGTTTTACCGTCTCAGGTAGTGTTAAAGATTCAGACGGTGATGGACTGGGCGGCGTTACTATTACCCTTGATGGTGAAAAAACCATCCCGGAGACAACCACCACCGATTCGACAGGCTCATATAGTTTTACAGGCTTGAGTTTTGATACGTATACTATTACACCTTCCTTTGATGGGTACGGTTTTGACCCCTCATTTGAACAAATTGCAATTGATTCGGACACAAACGGCCTGGATTTTACTGCAACCAAGGGTTACCAAATCTCTGGAATTATCAGCAACATTACAACAGGAAACCCTCTGGAGGAAGAGGTAACCGTTCTTCTTTCAGGTGATGCATCCGACTCCACTACAACGAATGAAAACGGTTCCTATACTTTTCTGGGCCTTGAAAACGGCTCCTATACTATTACGCCCAGCCCCAGTGAATTTAATTTTGAGCCCGAATCACAATCGGTAACTATTGCATCGGGCAATGAACTAAATGTTGATTTTGATGCATCAAGGGGTGGGGGTTCAATATCCGGTTTTATAGAGTTTGACGAAGCTTCCACTGATAATGCTACTATAGAGGATATTATTGTAGATCTTTTTCAAGTAGATCTCAATCGCCTCTCAAACATTTTTCAGCAAGAACCCGTACAGGCAGACCAAAAGCCCCTCAGATCCGTACAGCCGGATTCAAACGGTTTTTTCATCTTCATCGGTATTGAGCAAGACGATTATTTAATTAAACCACGGCTTTCCGGTTACGGCTTTGAGCCGTCCTCTCGTTCTGTAACTCTTAGGACAACCAAAATAGAAAAACAGATTTTTTCTGCTGTAGCAGGGCTTTATATCTCCGGAAGAGTAACTAATTATTTGAGTTTGCCGCAACCCGGTGTTACCCTCAGCATTGAAGGCCTTGAAAACACAACAGCCGTTACATTTGAAGACGGTATATATACATTTACAGGTCTGGATCCCGGTACGTATACGGTAAGCGTTATTCAGGAAGGCTATGAATCCCGGCCGGCTTCCCAAGCCGTGCAGGTTTATGGTTCCGGAGAAGAAAATGTTGACTTTACCATTAGAGCTGTATGCCCGGAAGTTTATGCTGCTATACCACCGGCAGGACCCGAAGGAACACTGGTGAATATAGTCGGTATCAACTTTGGTACTGAGGAACCTCCGGAAGATTTGACGTTCCAGGTCGGTGCCAGCAGCGTTTCTCTATCAGCCGGCGTATATTTCGGCAACACAGATCCTGAAACATGGGTTAAGGCCGAGGTGTCTTTCTGGAGTCCGGTAAAAATCGATGCCAAAGCACCGGCCGGGCTTGGGCTGGTTTCTATCTGGGTACTCAATGAGACCGGCTGTACATACATCCCTCCCCGAAGGACAAATAAATTTATTTTAACTACTCAATAGCTTATCATACGCCTAGGTATAATGAATAAAAAAACACAGGCTGAAACGGCCTGTGTTTTTTTATGAGAACAATACTGCTTTTGGGTCAACTACCCGGCATACATTTTGTGCTGAATTTAATTTACACATGACGGGTAAGTATGTTAGTTATAATGCAAAGCACACGTACTGTTCCATTATTATTGGAAGGCCGCTTCGCAAAAAATGGAATCTGTCACTGTTAAACTTAACAAAAGAAGTTATCCGATTCACATCGCCCCCGGGTTGCTCGGCCAAGCCGGTAAGCTGTTGGCCGCATTGCCTGTGCGCAAGACCGTCACAGTCATAACAAACACAACCGTTGCACCGCTATATCTTGATACCCTCAAGACTTCCCTTACCAATGCCTCGTTTCATGTAAATGACATCATCATACCTGATGGTGAGCAATACAAAAACCTGTCTCAAGCAGAGGACATCTATAAGAAACTACTCAACCTTGATCTTGACAGGAATTCGCCGCTGCTGGCTCTTGGCGGTGGAGTTGTTGGCGATATAACCGGTTTTACTGCTTCAACATTTTTACGCGGTGTCCCGTTTATTCAAATCCCGACAACGCTTCTTGCCCAGGTTGACAGCAGTGTCGGCGGCAAAACCGGGGTTAATCTGCCTGACGGAAAGAACATGGTCGGAACGTTTTACCAGCCTTCCATTGTTATTATTGATCCCAGTGTCATTAAAACTCTTGACATGCGTGAAATCCGGACCGGGCTTTCTGAAGTGATTAAATACGGCATTATACGAGATAAGAATTTCTTTGTCTTTCTTACTGAAAACATCACAAATGCTTTAAAACTTGATGAGCCGACGCTCATTCACATACTGCAAACATGCTGTAGCATCAAGGCTGATATCACCACGATCGATGAAACCGAAAAAGGTATACGGTCTATCCTTAATTTCGGCCATACTATCGGCCATGCCATTGAAACACTGACACATTACCGCACCTATATGCACGGCGAGGCCGTCTCTATAGGAATGGCTGCTGCTGCGAGGCTCTCATGTTACTGGAAACTTTGTAGTATTGATGATCGTGACCGTGTAAACAGTTTACTGTCGGCAGCAGGCTTGCCGATAGAGCTGCCGGATTTCACCTGCAGTGACTATTATACTGTCATGCAAAGAGATAAGAAAAAATCCGGTGAAAAGATACGTATGATTCTTATGCAGGCTATCGGTACGGTAGTCATAAAAGATCTAACTTCAAAAGAACTGCTCACTGCGCTTAACCGGGAATTCAATCTATCATGACCCGCTATAGCGTCTGCTGCAGCGAGTCTGCATGTTGACCGGCACCGGATACCTACCCTTTTGTTGTACTCTTCCGCTGGATAATGCGCAAACAAATCGGTGCACCATGAAAATCAAATTTTTCCCTGATTGCACGTTCAAGATATTTGCGATAATGCGGGGGAAATGAGCTGGGTTTGTTGGTAAAAAGTTTAAACGTCGGCGGTGCAGTATCAACCTGGGCAGCATAATAGATTCTTGGTATAGTACCCCTGCCTCGGGGCGGGGGATGCCTTTCATATATAGCTTTTAATGCTTTGTTTAATGCAGGCGTATCTACTCGCTTTATATACGAATTCCCAATATTGCAAATTATATCCATGATTTTTCTCACGCGCTGTCCGGTCAAGGCCGATATCGTCACAATAGGTGCAAAATCTATAAATGCCAGCTCTGACTGTACCTGTTGTATGAACGCGTCATACGTTTTTGTGTTTTTTTCAATCAAATCCCACTTGTTAATTGCCAGAATACAAGCCCTGTTTCTGTCATAAATCTCTGCCGCAAGTTTTGCATCTTGAACAGTCACGCCCTGAGCGGCATCAATTACCAGGATACATATTTCAGATCTGATAATGCTCTTCAACGCTTTAAACACACAGTATTTTTCCAGCGAAAAGTCAATGCGGCTTTTTTTACGAATCCCTGCCGTATCAATAAATCTGATTGTATGAGAATGATAGCGCATGAGGCTGTCTACCGGATCACGCGTGGTGCCGGCCTTTTGGCTTACAGCAAGCCGTCGCTGCCCTATAATTCTATTTATAAGAGATGATTTGCCGACATTTGGTCTGCCGATTATAGCAACCACTGTTTCATTTTCACTGAAAACCTCCGGAGTACTTTCCGGGATCAGCATACATATCTCATCCATCAAATCCGTAATACCCTGCCTGTTTTTTGCTGAAACGGTCAGTATTTTGTCTACACCCAGTCGGTAATAATCGGTAACATTCTCCCGTATAGCATCACTTTCAACTTTATTGACTACATATAAAACTGATTTATCCGTTTTACTTAAAATGCGGGCTATCTCATAATCGCCGTGCTGCAGCCCTTGCCTTCCGTCCATAAGAAAGATTATCAGGTCCGATTCCTCAACTGCAATGTGGACCTGTTCCTTGACAAGGGGGGCTAAATCATCCTCAAGACCCGGATCGAATCCTCCTGTATCAACAAGCGTAAACAAGTATGTATCCCAGGCAACATCTGTATAATTGCGGTCACGGGTAACACCAGGCAGGTCATGTACTATTGCAATATTTTTTCGTGCAATCGCATTAAACAGTGTGGATTTGCCGACATTTGGACGGCCAACAACGGCAACAATTGGTCTCATGTATCTTCTTCAAGCAGTTTTTGCAGTGTTCTTCTGGCAGCCTCTTGTTCTGCAGACTTCTTATTGCTGCCTCGGCCCTTCTCATAAGGCACGTCATTAATAAAAACCTGTGATTCAAAAACCTTTATATGGTCCGGACCTTCTTCGGTTATTATTATATATGTGGGTATTTCATTATATCTGCTTTGTGCGTACTCCTGCAGCCTGCTTTTATAATCTTTTAAAAACCCTTTTTCCGACACCTCACGTATACGTTCGGCAAAATGGTTTTCTATCATTGTGAATACCGCTGTATACCCGCCGTCACAATAAACCGCGGCAACTAACGATTCATACACATTTGTCAAAATTGACTTTTTTTCTCTGCCCCTGTTTTCTTCTTCCCCGCGGCTCAGTAAAATATATTTGCCGATATTAAAGGTGCGGGCCAGGGAAGAAAGCTCTTCAGTATTAACGATGGCAGCCCTCATCTTGGAAAGGTCTCCTTCAGAGCAATCACGGCAGCATTGCATTAAGATATGACTTATTGCCAGTTGCAAAACTGCATCGCCGAGAAACTCAAGCCTTTCATTGCCGTAACAATTTTCCAATTGTTTCTCGTTTGCAAAGGATTTATGCGTAAGGGCTTCGCGCAACAAATTAGTATCGCTGAAACAATAACCAAGCACCTGCTGCAGTTCTGCCAACCTGTTGTTATCTGTTGCCATAAATATATAAAAATATGTAATATTTTATTTTAAAATATCTTTATATATTACCAAAAAAATAACTATTTTATCAACTTTTTTCTGTAAAAACCGATAGATAAGATAAATAGAGAGGCGCTTTTTTCAAAATAAACCAAATAATTTATGGGAGTATACTATGGATGTTTCTGAACTTTTGATTTTTGCAACCAAGCAAAAAGCTTCTGATGTTCATTTAAGTTCTGGTGAGCCGCCAATTCTTCGTATTCATGGTGAGTTGCGAAAAATTGAATCCCAGCCCCTTACAAAAGATCAGATCCATAAAATGATTTATGATATTCTAAATGACAGACAACGAAAAATTTACGAAGAAAAAAAAGAGCTTGACTTATCAATTTCCCTTGGAGAAGAGTACGGCAGGTTCAGGGTAAACTGCTTTTATCAGCAACGTGGTGAAGCAGCAGTTTTTAGAACAATACCTTCTAAAATTATGACTATAGAAGAATTGGGCCTTCCACGGGTATTACGACAGATTGCCAGTTACCGTAAGGGACTTGTTCTGGTTACCGGCCCAACAGGCAGCGGCAAATCAACTACCCTGGCGGCAATGATAGATTTAATTAACAAGGAGCGCAAGGACCACATTCTCACTATAGAGGACCCCATTGAATTTTTGCATGAATCCAAAAATTGTCTTGTAAACCAGCGGGAATTAAATGAACATACGCACAGCTTTGCAAATGCATTGCGCAGTGCTCTCAGAGAAGATCCGGATGTTATACTTGTAGGTGAAATGAGGGACCTTGAGACAATCTCACTGGCACTCACTGCTGCAGAAACAGGCCATCTGGTTTTTGCAACACTCCATACCAACAATGCACCAAAGACCATAGATCGTGTTATTGATGTGTTCCCAGCCGGACAGCAGGCCCAGATCAGGACCCAGTTTTCTGAAACAATTCAGGCGGTTGTTTCACAAAGGTTGCTGCGCAGACGTGACGGTTCCGGTAGGATAGCAGCTTTTGAAATAATGATAGGAACACCTGCCATTAGAAACCTTATTCGTGAAGGTAAAATTTCACAGTTGCCATCCGCTATCCAGACAGGCCAAAAGTTTGGTATGCAAACCATGGAAGCGGCCATTAAGGAACTGATCAGCCGAAGGATTATAGACCCTGAAGCTGCAGAGGGTCTCATTAATGAAGTGGCAGCTTAAAATTTCATTCAGAATACTGGAGTACACCGATGACCATTAAAGATTTGCTCCAAATAATGATAAAAACGAGTGCCTCTGACCTGTATATTACGGTTGACAGTCCTCCTATATTCAGAGTTGAGGGTATCACCCGCTCTTATGGCGAAGCAAAATTGACTTCTAATCAAACTGAAGAAATTGCGCAATCCTTGCTGAATGAGCGTCAAAAGGCCGTATTTTCTAAAAAAATGGAGATGAACCTAGCGCTTTTTTATCCTGAAATTGGACGGTTCAGGGTTAACATTTACAGGCAAAGAGGTTTTGTCGGGATCGTATTTCGACAGATCAAACTGGAAATAGATACTATTGATGATCTTAAGCTGCCTCAGATACTGAAAGGAATCAGTCTTACCAAACGAGGTCTTGTCCTTGTTGTCGGCGGCACTGGCACAGGAAAATCAACTACCCTGGCTTCCATGATTGATTACCGCAATTCGAATTCTCCCGGACACATTGTCACTATTGAGGATCCTATTGAATTTCTATATCAGCATAAGAAGTCGATTATTTCCCAGCGGGAATTGGGTATCGATACGCTCACTTACAGTGAAGCCCTCAAGAACACCCTGCGCCAGGCTCCGGATGTAATTCTGATTGGAGAAGTGCGTGACCGTGAAACAATGGAATCTGCTGTTGCGTTTGCTGAAACAGGTCATCTTTGTCTTTCTACCCTGCATGCCAATAATGCCAACCAGGCAATTGAGAGAATAATGAATTTTTTCCCGGCAGAAAAACACGAACAAATCTATTTTCAATTATCGTTAAATCTGAGAGCCATTATTTCCCAGCGTCTTATTCCAACGCTTGACAACAAACGTGCTGCTGCCATTGAGATTCTCATTGATACCCCGCGTGTAAAAGACCTTATAATGAAAAGAAGGATAGAAGTCTTAAAAGAGGCAATGAACGAGGGCACACGCGAGGGCATGCAATCGTTTGACCAATCCATCTATGATCTTTTTAAAACGGAAAGAATATCATATGAAAATGCTGTCGCCTATGCTGACAGCGCCAATGATCTACGACTAAGGATTAAAATGGATTCTATTTCCGCACAGGACAGTCAGAAAAACAAAGAAAAAGAATCTGAAATTTCCGATTCTTTTCGCCTTAAACCCGACTCACTTGCATAATTCACCTTCCCCGCAATAATACTTACTTCACATACATTTTTTATTCACACATTTTCCGGCTTCCTGATCATGTAGCCCATGTATATGCTGCAAAGTCCCGCCGCAGGCTTCCGTACCGGTATCTGTTAAAATATTGGTTGTTAAAATACCAATAATAGTATACATTTACTACAAAACTCAAGGGGTTCTAAGTATTAATTTATGAAATCTTTACAGGCGACCGGACATACGCTTCTCCATAAGTATGGTTCTATTCTGAAACTGTCCTTCACGCGGTTCTACACTGAGAGACGTTTACTCTGGGCCGCATCACTGACGTTTACGACAATCTTTTCACTTATTCCGCTCCTCAGTATGCTGTTTTTTCTTTTTAACCTCTTGGGCAACCTTTCAGAACTAAAATCTCTTATCCAGCCCTACATATACAAAACACTTGCACCGGGTGCCCAAGAAAAAATACTCACCCTTATAAATAATCTTGTTAATAATATCGATTTTGAAACAATCGGCACCTTAAGTGCTACTATAGTTGTTATTTCCGTTTTTTTGCTTCTTTTTGAGATTGAATATGCCTTAAATGAAATCTGGTTGATAAAAAAAAAGATGTCCATCGTGTTCAGGGCTGCTATCTACTGGACTGTTTTGACAATTGTGCCGCTTCTTCTGGCAGTTTCGCTTTTCATTATAGCTACGCTCAATAGCTTCAAGGCCGTCAAAATTATTGAAACATATATTACCTTTAATATATCACCCTGGCTTTTATACGGTTCTATCTGTCTAGCGTTTACCGGTATTTATTTTTTTATGGCAGGTGCCAGGGTTAAGCTGTGGTCAGCCTTTTTCGGTGGGATCATAGCCGGCACATTATGGAAGATTGCCGCATTCGGTTTTACTATTTATACATCAAAATTTTTCTTCTTTTACCCGCAAATTTACGGGCCGCTTTCAGCCATCCCCATGTTTTTACTCTGGCTGTTCCTGTGCTGGGTGCTGTTCCTGTTGGGAGCTGAGATAACGTATCTACATCAAAACTATCCCTTTTATGGAAAGTATTTCAAAGGCTATACTCTTTCTGATAAGACTAAAGAACAGCTTTCTCTTTTGATAGTATTGTTTATTGCTGATCAATTCAAAAAACAGAAGCTGAATGTATCACTCGTCAGCATATCACAAAAATTAAAAATTCCACTTCATATCGTTCAGGACCTGGTTATACCTATGCTTAATCACGGCATACTTAATAATGCTTCAGACGATAATAAATGCATACAGCCGGATAAGCATCTGACCCAATTAAAACTTTCAACAGTGTTAAAAGCTGTAGATCATAATACTGCTCTGACTGAGGAATATTATAACAGATGTGATGATGCAATCTCTAAAAATATCCTGCAGTCTCTACACAGTTACGCTGAGAGCAGTTACCTCAATAAAACTATAGAAGAACTGTTACATGAACAGTATCAGAAATCTTTACAATAAAGCTGCGGAAAGGATTGTGTATGAGTGTTAAATCTACTTATGTAAAAAACATCAAAGAAAATACCGAGGTGGATGATCTTTTTTTAGTGAAGGATAAAAACAGTGGTATGACCCGCAACGGAAAACCCTATTGGGCGCTCAATCTGTCTGACAAGACCGGAGAGGTGAAAGGGAGAATCTGGGATAATGCTGCAAAACTCGGGAACAATTTCAGCCAGGGAGATATCGTAAGGATAAAATCATATGCAATTCTTTACCAGGGTTCGCTACAGTTGAATATAAGTGCCATTGCACAACAGAGCGGCGATTACAGTATGCTGAGTGAGTTTCTACCGGCATCATCTCATGATCCTGATAAAACTCTTGATGAATTTTTATCTTTTACCGAATACCTGCAAGACAAGCATCTGAAAGATCTTATTGCAGCTGTTTTTAATGATGAAAACATTGCCACTGCCTTTAAAAAAGCACCAGCTGCTAAGACCATCCATCATGATTATTTAGGCGGGCTTCTTGAACACACCTTGAATGTTGTCAAGCTTGCGATCGATGTGTCAAAGTACTACCGAAATATAAACCGTGACATTTTACTTGTGGGTGCCATGCTTCATGATATAGGGAAAATACATGAGCTTTCTTATGAACGTAATTTTGACTATACCGATGCCGGACGCCTTGTCGGTCATATAACCCTGGGGGTTGAAATAATAGCCGCAAAAATAAATCAACTTCCTGATTTTCCTGAAGCACAAGCCATGATACTCAAGCACCTTATCCTGAGCCATCATGGACAATATGATTTTGGTTCGCCCAAGCGCCCCAAAACTCTTGAAGCCCTTTTGCTCAGCTATCTTGATGACATTGATGCAAAAATGTATGAACTTGCTCAATTTATTAAGAGGGAGCGCCAGCCGGATGCAAAATGGACGGGCTATCACAGAATTTTTGATCGCTATATATATACCGATACTTTTATAGAGGATGAAATAGATTCACCTGATTTTTCTAAAGAATAACGTTTCACATGACCTGGTTGCTGTATACCCTGCTATGTGCTCTACTGCTTGCAACGTCCGATGTGTTTGCAAAAAAAGCCTTAAAACATGTGGATGAATATATTGTTGCCTGGGGCCGACTGGTGTGGGCGGCCCCTTTTATCCTGTGTGCCCTACCCTTTATTGCAATTCCCAGCATTCAGCCGTCTTTCTGGCTTGCACTGCTCATACTTCTTCCGATTGAAATAAGTGCTATTATCCTTTATGTAAAAGCACTGAAAGCGTCTCCGCTCTCTATAACAACTCCTTTCCTTGGCTTAACCCCCCTTTTTATCATCGGCACATCATTTATCATTCTGGGTGAGTTGCCTGACAAATCCGGCTTTGCCGGTATTCTACTGATCGCCTGTGGAGCTTATTTTTTGAATATCCGTCAGGCAAGGATCGGACTGTTTGGCCCTCTGCGTGCTGTTGTCAACGAACGTGGTTCAATGTACATGGTTATAGTTGCAGCAATATACAGTGTTACTGCAATTCTCGGAAAAATTTGTGCTCAGAGTTCAAGCCCTGTTTTTTTTGGAGTAATCTATGTTATTATTACACCACTTGTGCTTTTTCCTATTGTTTATAACGTTACCGAAAAGAACTCCATAAAGCAGGCGTATACTAACCCTAATTTTATACTGCTCGGTCTCTTCTACGGACTTATGATAGTATGCCACTTACAGGCTATCGTGCTCGTTGAAGCTTCCTATATGATCGCAGTAAAAAGAACCAGCCTGCTGTTTAGTATTGTTTATGGTAAATTAATATTTAAGGAAACAGGATTCTCTGAAAGGCTTATTGGAGGGTTGCTCATGATTGCCGGAATAGTTTTTATTACACTATTATAAAACTGCGTAATTTTTTGCGTGCTTCTTTACCTGTAACTACGGGTTGTTACCAATTTCCATAATCATTGCATCCTCATCACAATCCGGAAATTTGATACAATTAATACAATCAGCCCACACCTTATGTGGCAATACTGATTTATCAACATGATCGAACCCGAATTTTTTGAAAAATTCTGCTGCATAGGTTAAGACAAAAAGACGCTTGATACCGAGCTGTATTGCTTCATCGATACAGGCATTTACCAGTTCCGTACCGATGTTCTGTCCCTTGTACTGCTGCAAAACGGCAAGGGATCGGATTTCTGCAATTTCATCCCAGCATATATGTAATGCGCAGACCCCCGTTATTGCATTATTCTCAGGCTCAACCGAAACGTAAAAGTCCCGTATCTGATCGTAAAGATCGCTCAGGGATCTGCCCAGCAAAATGCCGTCTGGTGAATAGATTGAAAGTATCCTGTGAATATGTTTCACATCACTGATGTTAGCTTTTCTGATCATTAGATACGTACTTCCCTGCTATCTAATTTTGTCCGGCATTTTTAAGCATCTCACGAGCATAGGCCCGTGTTTTTTCCGATATGCTTTTACCGCCAACCATACGTGCAATTTCATTAAGACGCGCATTGTTATCAAGAAGCTCAACACTGGTCTCGGTTCTGCCTCCCCGCATATGTTTACTCACATTATAATGATAATCACCAAAACAGGCAATCTGGGGCAGGTGTGTGATGCACAAAACCTGATGAGAGTCTGCAATTTCTTTCAATTTTATTCCAACTGTTTCAGCGATTGCACCTCCGATACCTGAATCTACTTCATCAAAAAGCAGCGTAGGCACACGATAATTGCCGGCAAGCAGCTTCTTTATTGCCAGTACAATACGTGATATTTCACCTCCGGAAGCTATCTTTGATAACGGTTTTGGTTCTTCTCCTATGTTTGTAGAAATATAAAACTCAAGTTTGTCTTTACCACAGTCTGTAAGACCCTGAAGTCCTGACTCGACAGCATCACCAGGCTGTCTTTCCGAGCTGATAATATCAATAATAAAGCGTGCTTTTTTCATCCCGATACCGGCAAGTTCATCCTGCACACGCTTCGAAAGTACTGTGCCGGCCTTTTTCCTTTTTTCTGAAAGCTTTTCAGCAAGCACCCAAAGCTTTTCTGCAATACCGCATAATTCTTCTTGCAGCTCGGTAACTTTTTGTGAGCCAAAGGTCATGTTTTCAAGCTTGTTTTGTATATTTTTTTGAAATGATAAAATTTCACTGATTGAAGCACCATACTTCTTCTTTAAGCGTACAATCTCGTCTAAACGATGCTCAACACTATCAAGTTTATCCGGATCCATATGTATTTTTTCAGCATAACTCCTTAGAAAATATGCAATGTCCTCGAGATTGACCATGCTTGACGCGAGGTTCTCTTTATGGGATAAGAGATCCGCATCAATTTTGGAACAATCCTCTAGGTCACGCAGTAGCCTTTTTAAAACAGTCAGGCAAGCATGATCATCCTCATACAGTACCGTATAAGCACCGTATGTTTTTTCATAAAGATTTTGAGCGTTTGACAATATGCTCCTTTCTTTTATGAGCTCTTCTTCCTCATCCGGACTCAAATGTGCTTTTTCTATTTCTTCATTTTGAAAAGACAGAAGCTCTTTCTGCTGCATCAGCTCATCATGATGATTAAGGATTGATTGTAGCTGCCGGGCTTTCTCCAGAAACAGTCTGTACAGATCATGATAGTTGCTTCTTATCTCGGTAAGCCCGGCAAAATCATCCAGTATATCAACATGCCGGTCTACTTGAAGAAGCAGCTGTTGAGAATATTGTCCGGAAATATCAATCAAGTTGCCGCCAACCTGTGTAAGCATCTGTATGGTAGCAAGCTGTTTTGCTATGAAAATTCTATTTTTGCCTGTCTTTGTAATGGTTCTGCGTATTAAAAGCTGCGTGTCGTCGACCTCAATGCCAAAGCTGCTGAGCAGATTGTGTATAGGTTTGTTTGCACTTATATCAAAAACTGCTTCAACAACAGCTTCATCCTTTGCAGTTCGTATGAGCTCTGCCGATGCCCGGCCGCCCATAAGCAGACCCAGGGCACCTGCAATAATTGATTTGCCTGCTCCGGTTTCACCGGACAGGATATTGAAACCTTTCATAAACGAAAGGTGCAAAGAATCAATTATGGCAAAATTTTCTATATGTAATTCCTGAAGCATTTTTTATGGTCAGTAACAGGTTGTTTGTTGTTAGTAGCATCACAAGCAGTAATGGGGAATGGGTTCTGAGTAATCCCGCTTTCAGCGGGATCTCCGTTTCGCTTCGACTATCAACTGGCAACAAGCAACCTACAACGAGCAGCCAGCTTAATAGTTCATCCGCTTACCAGCTGTTTGTCCTTAATTCCACATCCCCGATCCGCTATGGATTCCTTTATCTTTCCCCCCATTTTAGTTTTTCTTTAAGAACTTCAAAATAATTTCTAAAAGGTGATTTAATCAGCGAAATATTTTTTTTCGATTTATGTACCTCTATGGAATCACCCGCCTCAATCCGCTTTCCTATCTGGCCATCCATTGTAAGAAAAACATCCTCATTTTCAGATCTCAGCTTAACATGTATAATGCTGTCCTCTGTAAGGATTATTGGCCGGTTTGTCAATGTATGCGGACATATAGGTGTCAGGGAAATCAAATGCAGTGACGGATAAATAATCGGCCCTCCGGCAGAAAGCGAATAACCGGTTGACCCGGTTGGTGTAGATATGATAAGTCCATCAGCATTAAAAGTATTTAAAAAATTACCATTCACATAGGTATCAAGTTTAATCATACGTGCCATTGCTCCCTTATTCACCACAACATCGTTAAGAGCCTGGAACTGCACACGCTGTTCACTACCGCTCTTAATCAGGGAAATCTCCAGCATCATTCTATAGTCAAGGGTATACTCACCATTAATCACTTTAGTAATTACCGTAGTAATTTCTTCTGCTCTTATCTCGGTTAAAAACCCAAGCCCCCCCAAGTTAACTGCCAAAATCGGTACATTTTCAGCGCCGGGGAGTCTGGCAACACTTAAAAGAGTTCCATCACCGCCAAAAACGATAATCAAATCACTGCTTTTGGGAATATCCTGCAATGCCCAATGCGTAATATTGTGAGCAGTCAGATCTAGGTCGCGTTCCAGTATTATATTAATTGACTTATCCGAAAAAAAGGATAATAAACTACGTATAAGCTCCCTGCCCTCCGGGCGTCCCTGTTTAGTAATAATTCCAATGTTTTTCATAGAAAAAAATTCCACATTGCGTTATTAAACAGCATTTTTTTAAACAATTTTTAACATGTTTATATTTTCCTGTCTATGATAAAACAGTGCTTATTAAATACATGCATATAAATGATACTTGTGATACAAAAAATCACTACTAAACTTTTGCTTGACAATTAAAATTTAACATATTATATTTCTTTGATTAAATTTAATTTGAGGAGCAAGAAGTGAAAACATTCAGTGCAACCAAAGAACAGACCAGCCATGAATGGTTTGTAATAAACGCTGAGGGCAAGACTCTTGGTCGTTTGGCAAGCCAGATTGCACATAGACTCAGAGGAAAGCATAAACCTGTCTTCACACCCCATGTCGATACCGGTGATTTTATCGTTGTTGTTAATGCCGAAAAAGTAAAACTAACCGGAAACAAACTGAAAGACAAGAAATATTATAATCATAGCGGCTATCCGGGTGGACTTAAAGCCCGCTCAGCAGAGGATGTACTGCAGAAAAAACCAACGGAATTGCTGTATCATGCTGTGAGGGGCATGCTTCCGAAAAACCGCCTCGGCCGTAAAATGCTAAAAAAGCTCAAGATCTATTCTGGCACTACCCATCCCCATCAGGCCCAACAACCTATAAATCTTGAATTGAAAGGTATCTGAAAATTACAATTATGGAAGGAAAAAAATATTTTGCTACAGGTAAACGAAAAACGTCTATTGCCAGGGTCTGGATGGAACCAGGTGATGGAAAGATAACGATAAACAGCAGGACCATTGATGCCTATTTCGGTGGATTAAACACAAAGAAGGCAATCGTACGTCAACCTCTTGTGCTGACCGATTCCAATGCTGCCTATAACGTGCATGTCAATGTATTTGGAGGCGGTCCCAATGGACAGGCTGAGGCTATACGGCACGGTATTGCCAAAACGCTCATATTGATTAATCCTGATTGCCGCACTGTACTGAAAAAGGCCTCATTGCTTACGAGAGATCCTCGTATAAAAGAGAGAAAAAAGTATGGACTCAAGGGAGCGCGTAAACGCTTCCAGTACTCAAAGAGATAATCTTTGCCCATAATTGTTATGGCGGGAAAGACCGGGACCCCCCCTTTTCATTCCACATAAAGATTATGAAAGTAGCCATTATAGGCGCCACTGGATATACAGGCCTTGAATTAGTTAGAATTCTGCTTAACCATCCTGAAGTGCACATTACGGCATTAACCTCCGAAAGGTTCAGCGGGCAGGACTACAGCAGCGTTTTTCCATCACTCCGGGGGATTATTCGAACATCCCTTGAGACGCTTAATATTGACAAAATTATCCGCAAAGCAGATTTTATATTCACAGCTGTACCGCATAAAGAAGCAATGGATATTGTTCCGCAACTGATAGAAAAAGATAAAAAAGTTGTGGATTTAAGTGCCGACTTTAGATTTAAGCAGCCATCAACCTATGAGAAATGGTACCATGCTCACTCCTCTCCCGAACTGCTGTCACAGGCCGTATATGGCCTTCCTGAGATTAATCGCAAAAAAATCCGGTATGCCGCATTAGTTTCCAATCCGGGCTGTTATCCAACCAGCGTGATTATGCCCCTTGTACCCCTGCTTAAAGAAGATATTATTTCAACAAGGGCCATTATTGTTGATTCAAAATCCGGTGTCAGCGGCGCCGGCCGTTCTTTAAAAACACAGTCACTTTTTTCTGAAGTAAGTGAAGGCCTTAAGCCGTATAATATTATGAATCACCGTCACCAGCCCGAAATAGAAGAACAGCTGTCTTCTGCAGCGGGTATATCAGTCTCTATCACCTTTGCACCCCACCTCGTACCAATGAACCGGGGAATCATAAGCACGATTTATGTAAGGCTGAAACACTCAACAAGCGCTCAGACCATACAAAATATTTTTAATAAATACTATAAAAAAGAGCAATTTGTCCGTATTCTGCCCGAGGGGACTCTGCCCAGCACGGGCTTTGTCAGGGGCTCAAATTACTGTGATATCGGATTTTGTTTGCAGGGCAAAAAACTTATTCTTGTTTCTGCAATAGATAATCTGGTGAAAGGTGCTTCCGGCCAAGCTGTCCAGAATATGAACATCATGCAGGGTTTTAAAGAAGCTACCGCCCTTGAGCATATCCCCTTGTATCCTTAGGTCATAAACCATCCCGATACATCGGGGTGGTTTGAATATGCTTCTTGTCGCAAGCTCCCGCTTTGCGGGGAGGCGAGAGTTTTTCTAAAAACAATAAAACATATATAAAACTATTCCCCGACAGGAGATCGGCATGGATTGTACCATTGAAAAAAATACAAAAAACTGCACCTGTACGTATTCATCCTGCTCAAAAAGAGGCAAATGCTGCGAATGCATCCAGTATCATAAGTCCCGCCAGGAACTGCCGGGGTGCCTTTTCCCGGCAGATATTGAGCGTACTTATGACCGCTCCCGGGCAGCATTTATCAAAGCATATGCAAAATAATATTGCTTCTGTTAGGGGCGTTCTGTTCAGTATAGCCTGTCAAGCCCTCAATGCTGCTCTGTACGCTTTCAGGTCCTTTTATCCGTCAAAATACATTGCCGCCTTAATTGCATCAACGGCACTGCTTACTATGCCGCCTGCATAGCCTGAGCCCTCACCAATCGGTATGAGTCCTTTTATTCCTTTGCAGTTATAATTGCTCGAATCCCTGAGCACCCTTACCGGTGACGAGGTACGTGTCTCAATCCCCACCAGACTGCCTTCGCTGATAAAGCCCGGTATTTTTTTATCAAAATGTTTCAGACCGTTTTGAAGCGGCTCCCGCAGAAAATCCGGTAAAAGTTTTCTAAGATCCTGATCAGATGTTCCCGGTCTGTACGAACAACTCTTTACGGGGTGTGACACCTGTTGAGCCGCAGGCTGCATAAAGTCGATTGCGCGCTGTGCGGGAGCATAATACTTCTTGCCGCCCATACTAAATGCTTTTTTTTCAAGCAGTAATTGAAACTCAATACCTTTTAGTACACTGCTTCCTAAAAAGTCTTCCGGAGTGACTGTCGTGACCACGGCAGCATTAGCCCATGTAGAATTTCTTTTGTATGTGCTCATACCGTTAGTACAGAGCGTATCCTCCGATGAAGAGCATCCTATGATATATCCGCCCGGACACATGCAGAAGGAAAAGACTCCTCTGCGGCTCTTGCTATCCTTGCAAGCAAGAAAATAGTCGGCCGGTCCCAGTACTGTGTTACCGGCCCATGTGCCCAACAGTGCTTTATCTATAAACTCCTGCGGATGTTCGATTCTAAGACCTATGGCAAATGGTTTGGCTTCCAGCTTTATGCCGCGCTTATGCAAGACTGCAAACATATCCCGGGCGCTGTGTCCCGTTGCAAGAAAAACAGTTTCAGCTCCCATGTGGTTGCCGTCTGCACAGACACCGGTAACGTGTCCGTCCTCAATGTAAATGTCGGAGACCCTGGTATTAAATAGGAAGGTGGCCCCTTTGCTCTGAAGTATATCCACCATACATGGTATGATATTTCTCAGTCTGTCCGTGCCAAGGTGCGGTTTGCTGAGATAGAGTATTTCACTGTCGGCACCTGCATCAGCAAAAAATTCCAAAACTTTTTTTTTAAGCGGTGTTGTTATCCTCGTCGTCAGCTTACCGTCTGAAAAGGTGCCAGCTCCGCCTTCCCCGAAAAGGGTATTTGAAGTAGGCTTAAGCTTGCCCTGATTCCAAAATGCATCAACAGTTTTAATCCTCTGATATATCCGTTCGCCCTGTTCAATAACAATGGGCTTACATCCGCGCTGGACCAGTGTTAGGGCAGCGAATAATCCTGCCGGTCCACAGCCAATAATAATACATCTGGAAGCACACTTTTTAGCCCTGGTAAGCTTTTGGGTAGTTTCTTCCTTGTAAATCTCGATATCTTTTTGATTAAGTAAGTGGTTAAAAGCTTGTTGCCCGGCAAAAAGAGTTACCGCGAGTGTATAAACAAAATCAATCCGCTTCTGCCGGGCATCGGTAGAACGTCTCAGTATTCTGATGTTTTGAATACTGTCCTGTGATAGTCCGAATTTTTTTTCCAGTATATATTCTAATGTAGCTGAGTCATGTACTGGTCTGCGAACATTTTTTATTTTTACTGTTTTTTTACATGCTCGAGCCATGCCAGAGCCTCTTCCCTGCTTTTTATAAGTCCTGATCGTTCCCGCTCATGAATCTCCTGCAAAATGTTACCGACATCAGGACCTTCGGCTAAATTAAGTAATCTCATAACATCACTGCCGGTAATTTTCTCATGATCCGTTAATGTCACCGGCGATGTGAAAAACAGCCTGATGAGCTCTTTTACTTCATTTCTGGTTGCTTTTATTTTTTCAGCATGTGTTTCTTGCTCTCCTTTGGCCATAACGTCCGCAAGTGCGAGCAGCAACACTTCAAGGGTCACACCCTTAATATCATTCATAAATCGTTTTTTTGCCCTGGCAGTTATAGTAGGCAACTGGGTTAGGTGAAAGATCCTCATATGATATTCGGTTGTTTGTTCAATTATTCTCTGGGCATGTTTCCCCAGGCCGAGACGCTTGGCAATCTCTTTATTTATTAACGCTCCTTTTTTTTCATGCCCGTAAAAAACCTTTCTGTTGTGGGCGTTTTGCAGTTTATGCACCTTCCCGCTGTCATGCAATAATCCGCTAAACATGAGTAATGAGCGCCTTGTTACCCCTTCTTCAATAGTTTCATTAAAATATAATTTACATATATCTTCATACCCTTCTAAAAGATCTGTTTGCTCGTCTAACAGCTTTTCTATGTTATGTACTGTTCTCAACGAATGATCTACAACGTTATACTCATGAGGAAAATCCTGAGTAATTTCAACAAGTTTTTCCAGCTCAGGTAGTAATATGGATAAAATGCCGCAGTGCCTGAGATCATGCAGTGTTTTGCAAACCTGCGGCAGGTGCAATACTGAAAAAAATTCTCTGATAACCCGTTCTGCTGATACTGTTGTAATTCGTGAAGCATTGTTGCTCATCAATGCCACAGTCTGAGGATCAATATTAAAATGATACTTTCTCGCAAACCGTATACCTCTCAGTATCCGTAAAGGGTCATCACTAAAGCTTGCATCACTGCACACCCTCACGATCTTACGCCCTACATCATCCCTGCCGCCCATAGGGTCGATCAGTTCAGGCTGCGCAGTACTCATAATATGTGCTATATCAAGTGCCATTGCATTGATTGTAAAATCCCTTAGATATAAATCACTGTGTATATCAGACCCTCTGCAGTACGCAAAATCAACCGTTACCTTTCGGCCTTGCAGTGTAAAAACAACACGGGTCTGATTGCGGTCCCAGGGTATTGCTGTGCCGCTGACTTCTTTTGCAAATTCCGCAACAACAGTTTCAAAGTCTTTACCTACGACAAAATCAAAATCATCACCGGAAAAATTACCGATCAGGATGTCGCGTATGGCACCGCCAACCAGATAGAGCCGTGAAGCTGTTGGGCGGGATACCTGGTATGCTGTCTGTACGGGAGAATAATGCTGTAAAAGTGAAAAATCCACTGTTCTAAGCTTAGCGTATATCCTTAAGGCGCTTTTGTATTGAGCGGGCATGAGCTTCAAGCTCTTCTGAGCGGGCTAATCTCATTACATCATCACCAACACAATGTAATGCATTCTGATTATATGAAATCAAGCTGATTTTCTTTACGAAATCATCAACTGACAGTGGTGAAAAAAACCGGGCGGTACCCCCGGTTGGCAGCACATGGTTTGGTCCGGCTATATAATCACCAACAGGCTCCGGAGTTATATGGCCCATAAAAACTGCTCCCGCATTCTTTATGTCGGGCAGTAGATCCCAGGGTCTCTCAACATAAAGCTCAAGGTGCTCGGGCGCTATATCATTTGTCAGTGCCACCGCTTCCTGGAGGCTGTTCGCAATAATTATGGCACCATAGGTTGCAATAGATTTGTGAGCAATTTCTCTCTTGGGAAGCTCTTTTACCTGAAGGTTAATCTCAGCCTCAACCTTACGGGCGAAGGTTTCATTAGTTGTGATTAACACAGATGAAGCCATTTCATCATGTTCGGCTTGTGAGAGCATATCAGCAGCAACCCATTCAGCCGGACCGCTGCCGTCAGAAATAATGAGAATTTCACTTGGACCTGCGATCATGTCAATGTCAACCTCTCCAAACACGAATCTTTTTGCGGTTGCAACATAAATATTACCCGGACCAACAATTTTATCTACCTTTGGTATTGTCGCGGTTCCATATGCTAAAGCGGCAACAGCCTGTGCTCCGCCGATTTTAAAGATTTTTGTAATACCGCATAGCTGTGCTGCAGCACACAGCAGAGGATGGATACCCGAAGGTGAACCGGGTGTTACCATAATAATCTCCTCAACACCGGCAACCCGTGCCGGAATGGCATTCATGAGAACTGATGATGGATATACGGCTTTGCCGCCCGGTACATATATTCCCACCCTGTGGATAGGCCGTACAACCTGTCCAAGGATCTCACCCTGTTCATCTGTATGAATCCAGGAATTCTGGATTTGCTTGCGGTGAAATGCTTCTATTCTCTTAAAAGACAGTTGCAAAGAAGAAAGAATATCAGGTTTGAGCTGATCACAGGCGTTTTGAATTATCTCTTGGGTAACCGTTATGTCGGTGTGTCCGTCAAATTTCTCGGTATAGCTGAGCAAGGCCGAATCGCCCTGCTGCCTTACATCGTTGAGAATCATCTTGACGGTTTTTTCAATATCATCAGTCACTGTGCTCGTCTTGGCTCTTCTTGAAGCAATAAATGTATTAAAATCCCTGTCATCAGTTTTTATAACCTTCATAATGCACCTACTATTAGTATTGGCTCTGCATAACATACCTGAAAATGCTTATCACGTAATATCTTCAGGGTCTTGATGCTTTATACCTGCTGCCTTTGAATGTCGGCCCCCAGTTTGTACAGTTTTTTATCAAGGCTTTCATATCCGCGATCAAGATGGTAAACACGTGAAACTACGGTTGTGCCCTCAGCTGCCAGACCCGCAAGGATAAGTGAAGCGCTGGCCCTTAAATCTGTGGCCATAACGGATGCACCCTTAAGCTGCTTAACCCCGGTAACAACAGCAGTATCATGCTCTACTTTTATATGGGCTCCCATCCTATCCAGTTCCGCCACATGGATGAATCTGTTTTCAAATACTGTTTCCCTGATTATTGAAGTTCCTTTTGTCACGGTTAGCAAAGCCATAACCTGGGCCTGCATATCTGTTGGGAATCCAGGATATGGATGGGTGGTAATCTCCACAGGCTGGAGATCCCCTTTTCTTCTTACTCTGACAACATCCTTGTCTTCTTCTATATCGATCCCGATATCACGCAGTTTTTCTAGTGTGGAACCCATACACTCTACAGGGCAATTCAGTATACGTATATCTCCTCCTGTAATGCCTCCTGCAACGATCAAGGTTCCAGCCTCTATACGATCGGGCATTACCCTGTATGCAAGCGGCTGCAGGGGTCTTTCTCCTTCAACAACGATAGTGTCGGTTCCTTCCCCCTTTATATAAGCACCCATGTGCCGCAAAGCTTTTGCAAGTTCTACAACCTCCGGTTCTCTGGCTGCATTTTTAATGGTTGTAGTCCCCTTGGCCAGACAGGCAGCCATCATAACATTTTCTGTTGCACCGACTGTCGGCATGTCGAACAAAATACTGGCACCTTTCAGTTTGCTGCACACTGCATGTACATATCCTTTGTCGATCGTTATTGAAACACCCATAGCCTCCAGGGCCTTTATGTGATAATCTACCGGGCGAAGTCCGATAGCACATCCTCCTGGAAGTGAAACTTTTGCCCTGCCAAAACGTGCAACCAAAGGCCCCAGTACCAGAAAAGATGCCCGCATTGTTTTAACCAGTTCATATGGTGCCTCTTGACATGCAATATTTCCGGTATTAATAATAAGTTCATCAGATCCTGAAATTTCTGCACCCAGATATTGTAGAAGCTTTTTCATGGTGGCGATATCACGAAGCCCGGGCATACCGGAGATCTTATGTTCGTCACCCTGCAAAATAGTTGCAGCCATAATAGCCAGGGCTGAATTTTTTGCCCCGCTTACAGTCACCTCACCATGTAAAGGACGACCGCCTCTAATAACTATGCTTTCCACCTAAAGTCCTTATGCATTATGTATCTTTTGCCTCATCATACACTGCTTTAATTTCTTTATCCTGTTCCTGTTCAAGACGCTGAATTTCATCAGGCAGTTCAGGTGCGTTTTTGAGTAGAATTCTTTTTTCAGCAATCCGTGCTTCATACTTATTTTTTATTTCTGCAACCCTTTCCCTCTGTTCTTCGGTAAGAGATGCGCTAGTATCAATACCCATCTTGTTCATTTTTTCTAATGCAATTTCATAACTGCTTTTTATTTCAGGCATTCAGGGACCCTCCGTATAAGCATTATGCTGTTGTTGATAAAAAAACAGCAAATTAATTTATATTTTATATAGCATCTCCTGTACAGTACCTTCTGCGCGCATGAGCGTAAATTTGTCCTTGCTATATAATAGTAAACGTTATATGTAATATAATAAAATTTTTCAAGTATTTTAAATGGTTATACAAAACCGTCTGTTTTTTTGAAGACACCGACTTTACATATTTAGGCATAAAAATGATTTCGGACAGTTTAAAAAGCAAACTGCTTTCAATCCTGCATGATGACTATGAAGAATGCCAGTTCTTCATGGCTGCCGCAAATCTTCTTACAAACAAAATGATGTCTGTATCAGATACTCTTCAAAATGAGGATATTGATTTTACCGCCCTTCGTGATGCCATTGGAGAAATTGGTATTTTTTTAAGCAATGCTGAAAAAAGACTTGAAGAAGTAGAAGAATGCTATACTAAGCTGGTGGAAAAGCTGGCGGAGGAAAAACCTGGGAATTGAACTACCACCCTGTTCAACAAACCGATTCATGAAAAGCTGGAGGTGCTGATTGTGGAACTGTGTGATGGTCTGCGAAGCAGAAGAACTATCAGAAAATTTCTGGATAAAAAGGTATCCCGTGAAACTGTTTTGGAAATTTTAACCGATGCACACTGGGCACCATCCGCATCCAATCAGCAACCCTGGAACTTTTATGTAGTCACCGGCGAACCCCTTACACGGTTGTGCAGTGCCATCCAGACGGCCCA
Organism: Thermodesulfobacteriota bacterium; assembly: GCA_028278025.1. Classification (GTDB taxonomy): domain Bacteria; phylum Desulfobacterota; class WTBG01; order CAIYCZ01; family CAIRTM01; genus JANQFE01. The sequence continues at coordinate 38,446 of JANQFE010000090.1, forward strand.
TAAAGAAAAAAAGAAAGCCTATGACCCTTCAAAAGGTAAAACAATTCCTGCCCGGTATGTTGCCCGGACAAAAAAATTCTTTAAAGATTTACGGCCGGCAATTAACAGCCTCGGTGATGAAAATCGTACCTTTATTGAAAGCGGCAGTTTCAGGTTTTATGATGCCCCTGTAGTTATTATTGTTGCCATGCATAAAAACATGCCTCAAAGTCGCCTTATGGACATAGGTATGGCAGCTGAAAACCTTATGCTCTCCGCCCATGCAAGAGGACTGGGAAGCTGTGCCATTGCTCTTACACTGCTGTATGCCGATGTTATCCATACAGCTCTTGGCATTTCAGATGATCTTGATACTGTGCTTTGTATTGCGTTAGGTTATACTGATAGTGATTTTCCCTTAAACACATTTCGTTCTTCGCGGGAGAATATAGAAGAGCTCATTATGTGGGTCGGATTCGATGTGTAGCTGAATGCGGCTTAGTCAGATTGGCAATTGTCTCTTGTGTAAACAAAAAATTTTTTATTCTTCATTGCCCCCTGCTTCTAAAAACTGCCCGTACTCCGCATAACTCATAAGATCATCTATTTCACTCTCATGGGAAAGTTCAACTTCTACAATCCAGCCATCCCCGTAGGGGTCATGATTTATAATGGTAGGATCATCATCCAGTTCTTCATTTATAGTCACCACACGTCCACTGATCGGAGCATATATCTCTGAAAGGACGCTTTCAGACTCTACGACAAAAAAAGCGTCAAACTGTTCAAGCTCTCTATCCATCTCGGGCAACTCAACAAACAGAATTTTTCCTAAACGTTGCTGGGCATGGTCGGTTATCCCGATCCTGCCGATATTGTTTTTGTTTAAATGAACCCATTCATGTGTTTTTGTAAATTTTAGATCATCCAGATACATATGCTCTCCTGCAAGAAACAACAAAGTATAGTTTATTAAAAAAACTATGGCTTTCTTACATTTCTGTTATGACTAATTTAAATAGGAATATGCACTTGTCAAGAAAAAATTTATTTAAAATTACATTTTCTAAAATTCTTTCAACAGGCTTGCTGGTTGACTTATTACCTTAAAATGTTTAATAATTTAATTGCATGTATAACAGTTTTATAATTTTTTAAATGATGGAGCTGCCATGAAGTGTACAATAATTGGTTCTGGTACGGGTATTCCATCTGTGCGAAGATCTTCACCGTGTATTTTAGTAGAGACAGACAGCATGAAAATTCTATTGGATACAGGTCCAGGAAGCCTGCGTCAGTTACTCAATGTTGGTATTACCATTAATGATATAGACCTGGTTGTTTACAGTCATTTTCATATTGACCATACAGCTGATATGATTCCCTTTATATTTGCCTGCAAATATGATAGCGATGAATTTCGCACAAAAGACCTTACAATTATTGGACATACCGGCATAAAAAAACTATACGAGGACCTCATAAAAGCTTATGGCAAATGGATCATTCCCGAGCACTTTAAAGTTGTTTTTATCGAAGTTGAAACAGATTCAGTAGCATGTAATGGCATTACCGTAAAAACCATGCCGGTAAAACATATTCAAAGCAGTATTGCCGTTCGTCTTGAGGACGGTCAGGGTACTGCAATTGTATATTCCGGTGATACGGATTATTGTCAAAATATTATCACTATGGCCCATAACGCAGATCTATTTATCTGTGAGTGTTCTTTTCCAGAGGGCCTGAAATGTCCTGGCCACCTGGTCCCATCCCTGGCCGGCAAAATTGCTACGGAATCACAATGCAAAAAGCTGGTCCTAACCCATTTTTATCCTGCGTGTGAAGGTTGTGATCTGTTGACCCCCCTTAGAGCACAGTATGCCGGAGAAGTTATACTTGCAGACGATTTAACAGATATAACCATATAATGATATTTGTAGAATATTTTAACTTTCAACCTCGAGGTGTTTATGACGGACTTAACGCAATGTATTCTGAAAAGCACATCCAGGATTAAAGTATTTTTACTGTTTGCCTATATAGCTGTATCGCCTTCTTACGTTTTTGCCACTGATAACAGTCCCTTCACTGTAAAGCTCAGTGCACTTCAAGCATATCCCGGTGATGTTATCCTGCTGCAGGTATTTCCGTCCCATGATATAACTTCGGTACAATATACTTTTGATAATCAAACCATCAATTTACATCATAATACCGATAATGCACTTTTTTTTGCCTTTGTGGCAATCGATCTTGATGAATCGCCGGGTAAAAAAAACATAGCCCTTACTATAACCACTGTAAAAAATCAGGCAGTATCACGACAGGTTTCCCTTACTGTCTTAAAAAAGGATTTCCCTGTTCAGCATTTAAGTCTTCCGGAATTAGTTGTGACCCTGAGCAAAAAAAGCCTGTCCAGGCATAAGCGTGAAAAAGAGATTGTAAACAGTATTTTTACAAACAGCAACAAGGCAAAACTCTGGGGAACACCATTTATACGACCTGTTTCCGGTGCACTGCAAACACCATTTGGTGTACGCAGAGTTCTTAACAAGAAGCCCCGCAGTTCCCACTCTGGCATAGATTTCAAGGCACCGCTTGGAACACCGGTTGCTGCATCAAGTGATGGCATTGTGACCTATGTCGGCAATCATTTCTTTTCCGGGAATTCAGTTTTTATTGACCATGGTATGGGGATTATAACTATGTACTTCCATCTTGATAAAATTTTGGTATCAAAAGGCCAAGTGATTACTCGTGGGCAAATGATCGGCCAAGCCGGTTCGACCGGCCGTGCAACAGGACCTCATCTGCACTTTGGGATGAGGTTACATAACAAAAAAGTCGATCCACTTGTTTTGTTTAAACTGTTTGAAAACAGTGACCTGCTGAGGAAATGAACAGTTAATAAATTCTTGTTACTGGTTGCTGGATACTGGAAACTCGATACTTGGTGCTGTATAATATTCATGCACGTTTCACGCTTTACATCTAACTTTAGGCACTTCCTTAAACCTTAAACCCTTTCTCGATAATGCAACAATAACAATTCAGGAAAACCATGCCCCAGTCCAGCCACCATCCCATTATGCTTTGTCAGCCGGACGATAAAAAATCGTGCGGGGCCTGCTGCGGACTGTACAACTGGCATGATCATTCCCGCGACGCACTGAATGCAATACTTAAGCTGCAAACCGAGCTGTTTCTCTCACACAGCAACTATGACAACCTTAACAGCTATCGCGTACTACGCAACAGAGCACTGAAAAATACAAAATTATTTGAAACAATTTACAATTGTGAATTTTTGGGATTTATCGATACAGATCATAAAAAAGTCGGTTGCATGCTCCATCCTGAGGTAACCGGCAGCACTGAGCTGCGCAATCATTGTTTTTACGGTGCCAAGGTGTGCAATGAACATTTTTGTCCCAGTTTTTCTTGTCTCAGTACTACACAACAGCAGTCTGTAGTCAGGTCAGTTGACGACTGGTATCTCTATGGTCTTGTAATAACTGATATTGATCTGGTTAAGGAATTTTTCAAACATATTGAAAATAAGATCGGAGAAAGCATTAAGGAGAAGAACCTGGGTAATCCCGGAATAACAGATGCTTTTGGCAGCTTTTACAGGCTAAAGCAAGACTGGAAATTTAAAGCCCGGCAAAACAGGCTCGGAAAATATTACTTTTCTGAGGCTGAATATAACATTGCGCGTATTGAATATGGTAAAGAATGGGGTGTCCCCCCATCACGATTTGATAAAATCCTTGTCAGCCTTGAATCTGAATTTTCCTCATTAGACCAACTGAATGAAGCTGATATAATTATTGATGAGAAGCTTACAAGATTTATACGTGTATATTCTACCGCTTTCATTGAAAGCTAGTTTTCGTGTTAATATAGAAAATTTATTTCCGTTTCAGCACAGGTTATACCATCATATTCTATTTTAACTGTTTTTCCTATATGTAGTCTTTTACTAGCCTTTATGCTATAAGTGCCTGCCTCTATATTGTTAAAACCAAAGGAACCATCCAGAGCGGAATATGTTTTTAGCTGGATAGCCTCGTCGGTAATACCCTACAGTTCAAGCTTTGCCTGTGCAAGCGGTTGACCACGTGCTGTGACTACACCTGAAATTGACGGTTGAATTATCGCGTCAAGCTGTATGGCCTGAGCCTCCCCATGCTGTTCCAGATAATCACATGTTTTACCCATTGCATAATAAGCAGCTTCACTGCTGAAAATATTACCAAGAGTTGTATCGGTAGACTCGCCGTCTCTGCAGATGGTATTATTGGTTGAAATTCCGTCCTCTCCTTGATCTGAAAGAATCTCCCAGCAAGCTTTAAGATCATAGGTTTCATACTGCGGAAGGATTTCCATTAATCTCTCATACCGCTGATGAGAAGAATCGTGCAAGTCTTCTTCAGGAGACGGTGAAAAGTCATCATCAAAATGATTGGTACAGGCAACATAGTATACACCTTCTTTAAGCTCTTCAGTAAATGTGATCTTTATATCATCGGAACAGATCTGCAATCTGGCCATACTGTTATCTTTAAAATCTACCAGTAAAAAATTAACTCCCTGATAAGAAAACTGATTGCCCTCATCCAGGAAATCTTCAAAGTATGCAATGGCTTCATCCAGCGTATCAGCCTTTGCCATCACTTCACGTGCCAAAAAAATTGCCGGCAAGCCGTTTGTCGGTGATTTGTTGGGCCTGCCGACATTGTAGGTAAAACCTATGTCCTGCTCATTAATAGCAATACCAACACCTACGAATCCGGGCGAAAAGAATGATAAAAACGCATTTTCTCCTGTATCCGGCTGATAATCAATGGCAGCTCCCATTGATTCCGTACCAGGTTGATTGTCGGTATTATGACAAAGAAACGTACCATCTGATGATGAAACTGCAAAAGCAGTACAGCCTTGTTCTGTTTCTTCTTGCTTGTGCCGGTAATTAATATCAATACCAAAATTCCAGGCCAGCACCATGTTCCAGGCAGTATCATAGGAAATGTTCCAGTATTCGGTAAGTCCCAGCGCGATACCCTGCATTTGCTGGACAATGCCCTCAGGAATCAAGTCCTCTATTTCAGCATAATGTGCCCGAGCTTCCTCCGCATCTATGCTGAAAACCAATGTAAATATCAAGGCACCCTTAATGATGATATCAGGAAAATAATAGGCGGTCTGCTTGCCCATCTCTTCCCAGCTGCCCTGGAAAGCCACCACCGGCTCTATTTTAAGAATTGTATCATTTTGTGCAAACGCATTGACCACAATAAAAAAAACCATGATTACGCCTGTTGTCAAACACACGGCTATCTTTTTTTTCATAGTAACCCCCTAAGCAATGAGATCGATTATGTTATTATTTTTTTTAAGTATTATATTTGTCTCGAAAAATGATACTCCCTATAAACTGAAAATCAAATATTTATTCTTTATCAACCTAGGGAACTCAGGGTCAAACTGGACCCCTTTTCCTCCCTTGGGGGTCCTTCCGAGGTGGCCGGTTGTGGTTTTCTCCCACATGGAGCCGTCTACCTTTAGTGTAGACGGTGGTGTAGCGGGTACCGTCGGGGTTCACACCGTATTCATAATAGCGTGCAATAACCCCTGTTCCGCTTACCGACTTTATCCGGCCGTCAAGATAGCGCTCGGTTACCTCGGCTGAACCGTTAGGACGGGTTATAGTGGTAACTTTAATTTTAAATAAAGCCTTGACAAATCAACACGATATTGCAAAATATCAAATAAATATAAAATATAAAAGTGGTGCTCTTATGCTTGCTAAGGAAACACTACATAAAGAAATCGATACTCTGCCCGATGAAATCGCTATTGAAATCCTTGATTTTATTCACTTTCTTAAAACAAAGCACGTTAAAGAGAAAATGGAAGTTACTGTGCTCAGCGAGTCATCCTTGGTAAGGGATTGGCTTTCTCCTGAAGAGGATGAAGCATGGCAGAATTTGTAAAAGGAGATGTCGTTGTTGTCCCCTTCCCTTTTTCCGACTTAACCCAGGCTAAAAGACGCCCTGCACTGGTGCTTTCGAGACAATTAGGCGACGACCTTATTCTCTGTCAAATAACCAGCCAAAATGTTAAAGATACATATTCGGTTCCATTAGATTTAACCGATTTCGAAGTCGGCAATCTAAACAAAAAAAGCAATATTCGCCCTAATCGCATTTTTACAGCAGATAAAAGAATTCTTCTGTACAAAGCTGGTCATATTAAAAAAGACAAGATTGAAGAAACTATTACAAAGCTTGTTCAAATATTTAGGGAATAGCACTTCGTAAAAATACAATCAAGGAAACAAGTCCGGAAGCTCAGGTTCAAACCTTCACTTATTCACTTATCTCTGAGAGGATCTTCGGGGTCAGACCTAAACTATTTACAATAGATCCCCTTTACCAGCCTTTCAATTTGCTTTTTTAGTTTTTTATTGTTCTGCAGATCAGTCTCAAGTCGTCTACCGTTTAAAACAAGTGCGGCACCGCTAATATTGCCCAACTGCTTGCCTATTTGGGCTAAGCTCATATGCTTCGCCAAATGCCTCCGGCACAGTTCAAGCAATACAGCACGCGCCTTGCGGTGGGGACTTCGTTTCTGGTAGAGTTCTTTGGTATCAGCTATTGAAAACATTTCTGCTACTTTTTCTGCTATTTCCTGGGTTGTCATCGGCTTTCCCCGTAGCTGCTTTGCCCAAGGCTGTTCACGCTCATCGATTCTCTTATGCTTCACATATTTTTCATATATGGTATCAATAAAACCTTGGGTGCCGATTATTGCCTGGCCCCTGACCTTCTCCCAAAAACGCTTCTTCATGTCCCTGGCTATTCCATCCAGTACAAATTGAGCATAGGCCTTGCGGCTTTTTCGATCATCACTGCCCGACAGCATTTGCAATACCATTTCATAGTTCACAAATGCACCACGGTTGCTCACATTTATATATCCGGCATAACTGCTCCAGCTATATTTCTTTATAATAGCCAGTTTGTCTTCTATCCTTAGTTTTGAATACTTCTTTATTCGCACTGGATTCAAATGTACGTATCGGCTTATCTCCAGAAGATATTCATCGGCTTGTATCAGGATTGCTTTATATCTACCCTGATACACATGGCCGCTTCTTCTGTGTTTTCTATTGAAATATACCGTGTAGGATGTATTGAATCGCTGCATGAACTTCTGCAGGTTTGCTTGGCGGGTTTTTACCACCAAGTGAAAGTGATTGCTCATCAGCACATAACAGTGAAGCTCTACTTCGTACAGATCCACTGTTTCGGCAAGTATTTTTAAAAACCCCTCTCGGTCATGATCATCTGCGAATATCGACCGTTGTTCATTGCCGCGACAGGTGATATGATACCATGCCCCCGGGTATTCTATGCGTATTGGTCGTGCCATGCCTCTGCATAGCAAATTATTCCAAAATTGTCAATAGTTAATTGTTTAGGTCTGACCCCCTTCCCTCTACTCTACCTGAGCCCTATCATTATACGCATAGCGGATGTACTTACTATCGGCATTTTCTTCTGCCGTCTTGAGCCCGGTGTCGGGATCATAAGTATAGATAGTACGGTTTCCGGCCGGGTCTTCGACATAATCCACCCTGCCCTTTACATCATAGGCTGTCACGGTAGTGCCGGTGCGTGGATCAATTACTCCTGTTCTTCTG
>JANQFE010000053.1 GCA_028278025.1 Thermodesulfobacteriota bacterium
ACAACAAAAAGCCATTGACTGGCAATTTAAAACCGCGGATGCTCGCATAAAGCTAAAGCGACTGTACCCACAAATACAAATTTGACGCTGTACTAGTACTGACCTACAAATGAACTACCCCGTAGCTTGCTGCGGGGTAGTTCATTTCACTCGCGGGTATAAACTCCAGAGGGAATCCATGGATTCCGGATATGTGCCGAGGGCACATTCCGGAATGACAAGCTTACAATCTATGCATAAAAACAGAGCGCTTACGTTACCCGAACAGCTATCTGTTCAGGGTCTCAGGGCTGTTAGCTCTGGGTTTAACAATTTAACTAACCAGTGCCGTCACCTCTTTATCCATGAACGTCCGGTGCCACAGCTCCAGGCACAAAAGGTTCCAAATACGATAACAATGGTTAACGCTGCCTAAACTGTGGTTGTCAAGCAGCTCCTGGATGGCATGCCGTTTAAAATACCCGCGATTGATTGCTGTTGCATCCAGCAGCACATCGTAGGCCATCTCCTTGAGTTCCCGGCGCAGCCAGCGGTCAATCGGCAGACCAAAGCCCATTTTTTTTCTAAACAAAACCTCCCCGGGAAGGTAATCGCCCAGGATGTGCTTCAGCAGGTACTTTGTTTGGCCGCCTCTCAGCTTCAACTCGGACGGCACCGAGGCAGCAAACTCCATCACCTTGTGGTCAATAAACGGTGAGCGGGCCTCCAAGGAATGTGCCATAGTGGCAATATCAATTTTCACCAGCAGGTCTTCCGGCAGGTATGACATGACATCAACAAACAGGGTTTTATCAAGCAGGGTAGCGCCATCGGCCTGCTCAAATAGAGCTTCTATCAAGTCAACCGAATCAGTGCTGTGCAGGGACTGCCTGAGATCATCCGAGCACAGCTCCTGCTTCATATTGTTATCAAAGTGACAGAGCCAGCGCACATACCGTCTTTCGGGCTTTTCGCATACAGCAGCTATATAGCGCCTCAGCCGCCGCGGGAAGCTGCCGTAGTGCGACCCACCGGGCAGCAGGGCCGCTGCCCCGGTGACCAGGTTCTTTCCGTAAAGCCCTGCGGCTTTCTGCAGCAGGGATGCCCGCATTGCTTCTACATAGCGCGGGTACCCGGCAAAGCATTCATCGCTGCCGTCGCCGTTCAGGGCCATGGTAACGTGTTCACGCGTCATTTGTGCAAGGCAGTACGAGGGAACCGCCGAGGAATCGGCATAGGGCTCATTATAGTGCCAGATCAGTTTTGGAAGAACATCAATCATATCCGGTTTAACAATAAATTCATGGTGATCCGTGCCGTAGCGCTCGGCAATCATACGGGCAAAACGCAGTTCGTCATACTCCTCCTCCTCGAAACCGATTGAAAAGGTCTTTACAGGGTTATCCAGCATGCCACTCATTACCGCAACAATAATGCTGGAGTCAATGCCGCCGCTTAAGAATGCGCCGAAAGGAACATCGCTTTTCAGCCGGCATTGCACGGCTTCGTTGAAGACCGCAAAAAAGCGCTCTTTATATTCCTCCAAGCTGCGGCAGCTGATTTTTTGCCGGTATGACAAGCTCCAGTATCTTCTGGTGGTGGCCGAGCCGTTTTCGTACACCAGGTAGTGGGCGGGGGGAAGCTTATTGATGTTTTTAAAAATCGTGCGAGGCCCCGGCACATAGGAGTAGGTCAGATAGTGATACAGGCTGCTCAGGTCTATCTCGGGGCGTATGCCGGGATCGCACAGCAGAGCCTTAAGCTCCGAGGCAAACACAAGCCCCCTGCTGCCCAGACGGTATACCAGGGGTTTTTTCCCCAGCCGATCACGGGCCAGCACAAGGCGCTGTCGGTTCTCGTCCCACAGGGCAAAGGCAAACATCCCCCGCAAGTCGTGCAAACACTCTATACCCTTTTCTTCATAGAGATGAACAATAACCTCTGTATCTGTGTGTGAAGAAAAAATATGTCCCTGCTTTTCAAGTCCGTCGCGCAGCTCGGGAAAGTTATAGATTTCCCCGTTAAAAACAACCCAGACCGACCTATCCTCATTGCACATCGGCTGATGGCCAGCAGGGCTCAGGTCCAGAATGCTTAAGCGGGTATGCCCCAGCCCGATATTGCCCTTGACAAAAACCCCCTCATGATCAGGGCCCCGGTGGCGCAGCAGGGAGCACATAGCCCTGATGAGCGTTTCGTCAGCACGCTTTCCTTGATCTTGATTAATTGTTCCACAAATGCCGCACAAAGCATTTCCTCATTTGCTGTCAGGGATTACCGCTCAAAAACTACTGCACAGATATCGAAATTATTCAGTATCAATAATGCGGAGCTGTCTACAGCGCCTCATGATAACAAATGTAATGAACAGTTCAATAAAAAAAGTCTCAAAAATATGCCTGTTTTGTCGATGTAACTATAGTATGGCAGGCGGTAAGTATTCAAAAAAGCCGAGCATTATTATCTTCGTTATTTTCTTTGTTAATCTTTAAAACATATGTGGCAAACAGCCTAAAAAAACACTATCAGCAAGCTTTTGGAAAAAGCAACCGCGGGTTTGTCGAGCCGGCCTGAAACACCCCACCGGCTTACTTGAAAGGGCTAATCTTCTTGCAGAAACATAACAGTGCCTGCACAGGTGACAGCTATTATGTCTTTTATAATCAATAGTGTGAGCATCGGCATACTCTGCGGGTTTCTCCACGGTGTATATAAAACCGCTATTACCCTTTGGGAGCAGGCATACCTACACCATAAACTGTATGTCCTTGCCCTGAACACACTCTTGTCAGATCTGCAGCGGCATACTCTCTCGCTGTTCTGGATTGTTTTAGCAGGAGCATGCCTGTGGTACGGTCTCGCCGAAGCGGCAAAAAAACTCAGGAAAACTCCTGAACAAACCCCAGCCCCCCGGTCATTTCTGTCTCATCGGCTCAGCATGCTGCTTCGCATCAGTGCCGGCATGGCCGCAGGTGTGCTGATTTGTCTGAGTGGGGGACTTGCCGCTTACCGGCAGCTTGCCGAGCCGGACGGACCGAATATTATTATCATCGTCATCGATGCCCTGCGCAAAGACCATGTAGGCGTGTACGGCTACAAACGGGACACCACCCCCTGTATTGACCACTTTGCCCGATCTGCAGTCGTTTTTAAACGGCCTGTAAGCCAAAGCTCGTGGACAGCTCCGGCTGTATCGTCACTCTTCACCTCTTTGTATCCATCCGCCCATGATGTGAACGGCCTTAAGGTAACACTCAACAAAAAACTGGTTACGTTTGCTGAAAAAATGAAAAACAGGGGCTATGCAACGGTTGCCTTTGTCGCTAATCCTTATATCAGTAAAAATTTTTATTTCGATCAGGGATTTGACCTGTTTGATGAGATCAATGACAGTTACAAACCCCTCGCATCAGACGTGAACAGTAAAGCCCTGCCCTGGCTCGCAGAACACAGCAGATCACCCTTTTTTATGTATCTCCACTATATGGATGTCCATGGACCCTATGGAGCACCTGAACCCTATGATACGTTCTTCACCTCACCCGTGCCGCGGCCTATGACACAAAAAGAGATCAAAACCATGCGGAAATTTACCGGACTGTTCAGAACGGGCAACTCGGACCTGAATTACTATATGGACAGATATGATGGGGCAATACGCTATGTCGATCACCACATTGGGAAATTACTTGAAACCCTACAGCATCACGGTCTTTATGAAAACTCGATCATTATGATCACCTCCGATCATGGAGAGACTTTTTTTGAGCACGGTATGGTGGAGCACGGATGCTACCTTTATACCGAGGAGATCGACATTCCGCTCATCATGAAACTTCCCCGACACATTGCAGGACATATCGATACAAACCGCCTGATCGGCCTTGTTGATGTGATGCCGTTTATAGAGCAGCTCATAGAAAAACCCCTGTCCGCTGCTGTTCACAACCGGGCTCTACCGGCACCTGTCGGTACCGATCGTTCGTTTTCAGAATTACTGCGCACAAAAAAACACGGTAGCCCCTGGTCTCCCATTATCGCCATGGTAAAAGACGGTTATAAAGCTATATACAGCGTGCAGTCAGGCACGGTGACCGAACTGTATGACATGCGGTATGATCCTGAAGAGCAGCACAACATAGCCGAAAAAAACACTGACCTGTGTCTGATGTTTAAAAGGAATATCGAAGACTGGCGCAGCATCCGTTTGCACGAAAATCGCAGGCACAGAGCAGACAGGAATCAGCCGTCGGTTTACAAGAAAAAGCAGCTCGAACGCTTAAAGGCACTGGGTTATATTCAATGACGGCATCCCTGTATAGTGCACAATTGTTTAACTATCCTAAAAAAATTGCCTCCACCTTGAGTAATTACTGACTATCAGTCGTACAGTTTTTTATTGATAAAGTTCAGCCTTTTTAATATTCATGATAAAGCGCAGAAGGCCATCAATCTGGAAAAAACATAGTGCTTATGAAAAATCCTTCCGGTTCGATAAGTGTATGTAATATGATTGCTTATGAAAAGACCCCCTATGACCATAAACACGAGGGTGTGATCTGTGACCACTGATCATGAAACCGTCTATACCCCCGAATCCCGAGTCAGCCGGTCGCTGACTGCTGCCAAAAAAGAAATGTGGCGTGATGTGAAAGCATCCTGGGACCTTGCCCGGCAGCTGACACTGCGTGATATCAACGGGCAATATCGTCAATCACTTCTGGGAATATTCTGGGCATTCGTGCCCCCCATTGTTACAGCGGTGATCTTCATATTTCTGAATAATTATAAGATCATCAACATAACCGAAACCGAAATACCCTACCCGGTCTTTGCAATATTCGGCACAACACTGTGGCAGGTCTTCCTGCACAGCCTTACCACACCCCTGCGGGTCGTGGAGGCAGCCAAGCCTATTCTGACCAAGATCAATTTTCCCAAGGAAGCCCTGGTTCTTTCAAGCCTGGGACAGTCCCTGTTCAATCTCGGCATTAAACTGATTATTCTGATTATCGTCTTTTTCATATTTAAAATACCTCTGACCTGGGGCGTACCGTGCTCACTGCTGGCAATGGGCATCCTGATCCTGCTGGGCCTGGGCATCGGCCTGTTTTTAATCCCAATCGGATTGCTCTACACTGATGTTTCCCATGGTCTTTCAATTATAACAACCCTCTGGTTTTTTGTAACCCCGGCCGTGTATCCGCCACCGACAAGTTTCCCGTTTTCCCTGATAGCAACCATCAATCCGGTCAGCCCCATCCTGGTGGGCGCACGGGATCTTGCCGTCCAGGGTGTACTGCACAACCCCATATCGTTTTGCGTGGTTACAATCTTAGCAATGCTTTTTCTCATGGTTACCTGGATTATGTTTCGTTTGTCAATGCCGATTTTGATTGAGCGCATGAGCGCCTGATGCTCCGGAGGCAGACACAAGAAGCCGGAGCACTGCAAACTAATACAACTGGACTGAAGACATGAGCACTACAGAAACCGTCATACAGCTGGAAAATGTGTCCAAAAAATACTGCAAAAGCCTGAAGCGCTCTTTGTGGTACGGAGTCAAGGACCTGGCATATGAGTTTGCAGGTAGCTGCAAGCAACGGGGCCGTTTGCGTCAGCAGGAATTCTGGGCGGTTGACGGTATATCGCTGAATGTTCACAAAGGGTCTACCCTTGGCGTTGTTGGACCTAACGGTTCGGGTAAAACAACCCTTTTCAAAATGATTAACGGGATTCTCACGCCGGACTGCGGCAAAATCACCATTAAAGGCAAAGTGGCCGCACTGCTGTCGGTGGGCGCAGGATTTCATCCCATGCTGACCGGGCGCGAGAACATTTATATCAATGGATCTATCCTGGGACTTAGCAGAGAAGAAATCAATGCAAAGTTTGATAATATCGTTGCTTTCTCAGAAATCGGCAACTTTCTTGATATGCCGGTAAAGAATTACAGCTCCGGTATGTTTGTGCGTCTGGGATTCGCTGTTGCCGCCCATTGTGAGCCGGATATCCTGCTGGTTGATGAGGTTTTGAGTGTCGGTGATGTGGGCTTTCGGCTTAAATGCCTGAATCATATTAAAAAACTGATGGACAGAGGAGTCACCATTATTTTTGTTTCCCACAACATGAATCCGATTCGGGCCATATGCGATCGCGTTGTTGCAATATACAACGGAAAAATCATTGCCGGCCCTGATGAGCCGGAACCGGTACTTGAGCAGGTCCAGGCCCTGTTTGCCAGCAGGCACCTTTCACAGGCTGATCATACGGACGTCCCGCTCGGACCCCCGGAGAGCCTCATTGACATCCATGAAGTCGAGCTGCTGGATCTTGAGAACCGTCCTGCACAAACGTTCTCCCATGATGCTGTTTTTAAGGTTCGCGTTCATTTTACGGCTCACCAGCGCATTGAAAATCCGAGCTTTGGTGTTGAAGTAAAACGCGAAGATGGTGTGGTATGCTTTATCAATCGGTCCAGCCACCAGCAGTTTCAGGTCGACTATATCGAAGGCAAAGGCTTTTTTGAAATGACCATTAAGGGACTGTTCCTGGCATCTATGGGTTATATCACCAGGGTTGTCATAACCGATTCATCAATCACTGTACCCATCGTCAGCAAAGTAGGGCCGAAATTCATCATAAAATCACCGATTCCCTATTCCTATAACGGTGTGTATTTCCCTGAAGCTTCCTGGAGTTTTGAACGTGAATGAAGTCATGACCGAAAGCACTGCAATGTTTTTAAAAAACCATGAAGGCATTGAACAGTTCTATATTGACCCTTACTGGTATAAAAACCGGCAGCCGGGTGTATCAGCTCTTTTGCGGGTAAAGGATGAAGAGGAATACATAGAGCCCTGCCTCATGTCTATCAGGGATTTTTTTGATGAAATCGTCATTACACTGAATAACTGTACTGATGCAACACCCCGGATTATCGCAGACCTCAATCTGCCCACTGTGCGCGTGTTCGAATATCCCTACCAACTGCATCACAACGGCCCGGGACATGATGACATTCCTGAGAATTCAATTCATGATAACGCCTTTTATTATAACTGGACTCTCAGCAAGAGTACCTGTCAACATGTATGCAAATGGGATGGCGATATGGTCGCTCTGCCGGTCTTGAATCAAGAATTTAAAAAAAAAGTTTTGCAGAATAATATTGTAGTCGTAACCGGAACAAACCTCGCGGGTGAAGCCCTGGCACATCAAAGCCAAGGTCCTCCTATGAAACGGGATCCCCGTTTTTTTAAAATCTGCAAAGACACCTATTACCGACAGGGTTCGCTGAGCCAAAAAATAACCTACCCATATGCAGACAATATTCATATATGTGAAGAGCCGGTCTTCCTGCATTTTAAAAATGCAAAGTCTCTTGCAAGCGCCACTAAAATCTGGCCTGAAAACTGGCCTGAAATGGAGGTGTTTCAGCAGCTTCACGAGCGCAGGCAGCCGGGAGAACCGTATAGCGGTATTTACCCTGCTGTATTAAAGAAAAAAATCATAGACCGTGCCTTGGGATATGCAAAAAAAGTTGAGGATTTACGATGGCAGGCAGAGGTCATGAATTCAATGGGGGATCTGCTTTTTGAGCTGAGGAATAAGGGCCTTCAGGGATCTGTGGTAGAAATCGGGTCACACAAAGGTAAAACAACCGTCTTTCTGAGCAGGCTTATGGAAACGCTTTTTCCTGCCGGCAGGCTCATTTCTGTCGACCCCTATACCGAGACTGGGGTAGAAAAATCCATGCATTTACAACACACAGCAGAGATACACGATATCTATGCATATTTTCAAGAAGTAATCGGTACGCTACAAAATCACTCCCATCTGAAAATGACGTCCAGTGAAGCCCGGGAAAGGCTGCCGGATGACATCATATGCAGCTTTATCGACGGAGAACATACCTTCAATGGCGTTAAAAACGACTTTGATATGCTCTATGCGAAAACATTGCCCCAGGGCATCATTGTTGTGGATGACTATGCTAATGCCGGCTGGCCGGAAGTCGGGCGGGCGTTTCAGATGATCAAGAAAAAATATCGCCGCAGGGCCGAACTCGTAAAAACCGATAGTAAAGCTGCTTATTTTATGAAAAAGGGCTCTGTGGGTGAACGAATAAAAACATATTTCTTTCGGCAGTAGTTTCCCATGTAAAAAAAAACGGCAATACCCATGGTAAAAAATTTCTATAAACATTTTTTAAAGAGTCGCATGCAATGAATAATCAAATCCTGATCGTCTTTGACTCGCTGCGCTGGGATGTCTTCAAATCAGCACATATTCCTTTTCTGCGCAGCCTGGGCAACTGGAAGAAAGCCTATACCCAGGGGACCTATACGCTGCCGGCCCACATGTCGTTTTTTGTAGGGAAGCTACCCCAGACCTTGATTGAGGAGGACTATTACGATGCATTTGCCAAGCGCTATGATAAAAAAAAAAAATGGGCCTACCGTACAACCAAGCAGCTGTGGCGCCTGGATAATCCTGAGGCTGCCAGGCCGGCAAAATACGGTCTGGAGGGGAAAAACATCATTGAGGGCTTTAGCAAAAAAGGCTACCTCACCATCGGCACCGGAGGAGTAAACTGGTTTAATCCTGAACTACCAGCTGGCCGGCTCTTAACTGAACCGTTTGAAAAATTCCGTTTTTTTGACAGTCCTGATCAGCCCTGCACCATGTCTGCTGAAAGCCAGATCGACTGGGTGCTGGACAGTCTGCAGGCTGAAACGCACCCGTACTTTCTGTTCATTAATTTTGGTGAGACCCATCATGAATTTGCATATAAAAACTGCGAATGGTATGGTGAAAAGGACCCCTACGGTAATAAAAAAGAGTGCCTGCGCCGACAGCGGAGATGCCTTGAATACCTTGACAAACAGGTTGAAAAGTTGCTGGCACAGCTCACAGATTATGACGTAGTGCTGTGCTCTGACCATGGTGAGGTCTTGGGAGAAAACGGGCTCTGGGGTCACGGCTTTTATCATAAAAAAGTCATGGAAATACCGTTTCTGATAAAACTGCAGGATATCACACCTGCATGAGTAAAGGGAAATCTTGTGCTGACACAATGGCTGAAAACTGTGCGGGAAAAGATTCAGGCAGTGTATGCCGTTCTATTCAGTGATAAAGAAGCCCTTAAGAAAACCCTTAAAAAATACTATCCCCGTGTATACCCTGATGACCCCGTTGATCTCTATGGCGCCCTGCCCGTGAAATTCCCCACGGTCAAAGATGACTTTTTCCCGCACATCATGCACCCGACGGTGCAGACACCGCTTCGCAACCGTGCGGGCATGCAGTATAAATTTCTATTTTACCGCACATTTATGGCTGCGGTACAGGATAATGAGGAGTTGTTTCGCAAGCGCCTCAGCGGCCCTGTTGATATCCTGTGGTCTGAAAAAAATATTCCCTATGCCATGTCCGCCGACTTTATAGTTGTTGAGCACGGCTGGATTCCACGCAGCAGCTACCAGATTTCCCGCACGGGATCAAACAGCCGTGGCGCGGCAGCCCGGGCCCAGCCGGGTATTTTTGCAGAAAAAATAGGTGGGCGGCAGGAGGTTCTGAAACGCATCGCTACAACAAAAGCAGGGTTTGCAACCAGGCCCCTCGACACAGACACTGCCGGCCTGCCTTCGCAGTATATTGTTGCACCCCTGCAGACAGGAGATGATTTTAATCTGAAATTCTCAGGAACAGAATTTGCCCAGTATTACAATATCGACAATGCTACTAAAAAATTCGGTCAGGCTTTTATCAACTGTATTGAACAGTACAGCCTGCCCTATCCGGTTGTCTTTACCCAACACCCTGCCGATCATTCTTCTCCGGATTACCGTATCTCCGGAAGCGGCAACATGTTTTTGCCCCACACCTCCGGTATCAGAACCATTGATCTTGTTGCCGCAACTGAATGCTGTAAGGGGGTCATTACGGTCAATTCAAATGTAGCTCATGAAGTGCTCTGCTTCGATCTGCCCTGCTGTGCGCTGGGACGGCTGGTGTGGGCTGAAGAGTGTAAACCCCCGCTGCCATCATCGATTGATGCCTTTATCGAGAGCCTTGACAGCAAGCCGCTCCGCACAGATGCAGTGTTGGATTATATTGCAAAGCTTCTTTCCTACCAGTGGTATCTATCCGATTTGCAGAACCCGCTGATTGTGCTCGAGATACTGCAAAGATGCGATGAAATAGTTCCTCTTGATGCGAGAAAAAAATATGGTTTGCTGAATTAATGCCTGGAAACCGGCAGAGTGTCCTAAACGTCCCACAGATATACAATCAATACTGCAATTTAACCTTGGCAGGAATCAAGCTCCACAGCAGTCTGTCTTTCATAGAGGCGGGACATTGTGTTATGGCACAGTCCGGTCGTCTGAGTATCAGTTTGGGCAGTCTCAGCAGGACCTGCGGGCCAGTGAACGTTACCAGTGAAAAATTGTGATTCTGCTTACATGCAAGGGCTTGTTCTACTTCCGGCTGGTACCGATACAGCAGGCACTCTATTTTCTGATTCCCTGCTGTATTCTGTGCCGCGATCAGCTCTATAAGCTGTTCGTTTGTCTTAATCGCATCAAGAAACACGGACCCGGACTGCTGGTCTTCTTCTAAGCCTGCAGCAGACCGGACAGCTTCATCCAGCGCGGCGCCGATTTTCTGGCAGCTCTGCCAGGGAGCGCTGCCTGTCAGATCAAAAAGGCCGTACTGCACTAAATAAGAGAGAAAGCCATAAAATGCTTCCAGGGAAAAATCATGCGGGGCCAGGGCCGCTTTGATCAGGTCCGGCAGGCTACTGGGCTCGTCAAGGTCAAAGGTAAAACCTTTATGCGAATAAACAGCCTTACCTAAAACAACTACAGGTTTATGGCATATCAGCGCCTCTAAGCCAACAGTAGAGTTTATGGTAACAACTGCGGAAGAGGTCTCCAGCAGTGATTGCAGGTCAAACTCTGAGACAATATGGGTTCTGGGGGAACACAGGGTCTGCAGTTCGGTATGTTTGTCACTGTCTTCAGGATGGGGTTTCACAATAAGGTGGGTATTATCCATGGCAGCTATTGCCTGCTCAATATCCATGAGTGCTTTTGACATTTTTTTATAATATGGGGAGTAATACAGAATATTTGAATCCTTTTCAATTTGCAAAGGAAATAAAATAACCGAAGCATCGTCAGAAATACCCATGGTTGCTCTGATATGCTCTGCAGAGACCCGCCTGCCGGACTCAACAACACTCTTGCCCCGGGCAGTGATAGTAGTGCAGTAGGCACTCAAATCTCTGATAACCTCTTCATTAAGCTCCGGTCTGTCTATGTGATCCCATTTGATACCGGCGATATGACTGCCATAATTGACGCCTTCGGGATCAACCACGAGTGTCTGAGGCAACAGTCCCCGTTCCATGAAAAAACAAGGAATATTATTTTTGCGGGCAATAAAAACTGGTGTCTTTTGCAGCAGGGCTACGCCGTTCCAGGTAAAAACGGCCGCCGGCCGGAGGAAATCAAAAAAAAATGCATATGCCTTAAAAACTTCTGCAGGATCGTAAGCACTCCAATTCACTACACGGTCGTACCTGCCGAGCTCCTCAAGGTCCTCCGGCAGTATGTGCGGTACTGGCAGATGCCGGCAGCATCTGATCAGTTCTTCAATAGTAAAGGCACGTCTGCCCTGCTTAACAAACATGAATTTACCTGATGGATGGTCGGTAATGATACAGGCAAGAAAGCCGTACCGCCGTTCAACATAATCAAGGAAATTCTCAAGCATGCCGACGATATCAGGATTGCTCCAGCTAAATACGAGCATTCGCCGCAAGGGGGAAACACCTATATGATTCTGATTGGTATCCATGGGATTTGTTTATACTATCTGCCAAATCATCTGTCGTGTGTTTTTCAAAGAGACAGAGAGATGCCGAATTTTTTCCGCACATCAAACGGCACACATCGACCGGAGGTTTCAATAAGTTCACGAACAAGCAGAGGGTTTTGGAAATCATGCAAAAACCACTGATGTTTAATGACATGCAACAGATATGAACACCGCACATCACTGTCAAAAAACTTCTGGCCAATAAATTCTTGTGCCAGGTTCAGATCTTTCGGCAGCGGTCTGCTATCACTGTTTTCTTTCCACAGGAGTGTTCCCAGGGCAATACCGGGAATATTCCAGACAGCTGCCTCATGCAAGGTGTTGGAATTAACACCGACAACAAGTTTGCACAAATCAGATGCAAAAATTTCATGAGGTGAAATAGGGTATTTATTATCAAGCAAGCGATGGTGGGGATTTTTTATTTTCAAGCGCCCCTGCAATGTGTTTATGTCGGCAGGGTGTTGTTTAAAAATCACCGGCAACGGCAATGAAACCTCTTCTAACAAATCAATGCATGCCTGGGCAAAATCTACTGTTGCCGAAGGGTCGGGTGAATAATACTTGCTCAAAGACGTATCAGAGTACTTTAGATTAAAATCCATTGCCAATTGCAGGGGAAAAAGTATAAAGGGGTCCTGTACTTCCTGGGTGAACTGTTTTGTTTTCTCTGCATTAACAGTCAATTTATACATGCTGAGAAGATTGTCAGTATAATTGCATATAAAATTCTTTTCCTGCAGGGTAAGCGCTGTAGAGCGGAAGTCCTGCGCACAATGACTTCGAGCATTAACCCCGAGGTCACTTACCTGGTATGACCAGCGCGGCATCCAGCCGTGTTCGATAAAAATCTGCTTGTGCTCGGGCAGGCCCAGGCTGTCTTTGCCGGACCAGTTAAACAGGACATCGGCTTCCTGGTGCTCGCACACATTGACCGCATAGCCGCTGTTTAAGAGAGTCTGAAAAAGAACATTCAAAACATTTTTGATATGCATGAAACCGATCCTGCTGCCGCCCTTCCATTTTTCCGTGGGGTAAAAAAGCGGCGGGTCAAAATCGGTCAGCGCCTGGGGAATATTTATCTTGATCTGGCCGCTGTTACGCAGCTTTTTTTCGTTGGGATGCAGATATGCAGTAATACCTGCAGTATCCGGTTGTGGAGTTTGATATGTGCTTTTCTTTGTCATACTGATCGGCCTCATGCGATACATTATTAAAGCGTCTAGATCACTTTACGCAGCCACAGACTGCTGTTATCCTGGGTAAGTTTATGGCGAGGCTTTCTTAAACAAAGGGGCATTTTCTGCCTGACAGTATCCTCATGAAATGTGGTCATATATGAATTAAAACACATGACTTCAAAGGCGTTGTTATACTTCAAAAAAGCATCATAATACAACAATTGAATCACCATAGCTGAAATAACCGTTTTCATAATAGTAGCGTTTATCAGTGGTGCTGTTTTTAGGGTTACCGGACCTCAGAGTAATAGCCGGAAAAGCTGTTAAGCAGCCGCAGCTGATAAAACAGGTGCATGTGCTTATATAATCTTTTGAACTTCGTAAAATTTTTTTACTATTGATCATGGATCGCCGGCAAACACCCCAAACTGTTAAAAAGCAGCTTTAAAAACATCTTACCATGACTGTGACTGCAAATACACTGATACAGACCCCGCATGTATATAACACACAATAAAAAATCTTTTTAGTCAACTGTAATCTTCCTGGCAGCATGCCTGCAGCGCTAACCGAATAAATATACTTCAGATTTATCGATTTTAGAACGATATAATGATGAGACAAGGACAGACCCGACACCCTGTTGCCTTGACAGGGCCTGCTGCAGCATATACACAGCGATACTAATACTACCCGCAGCAGGACTGTGGAATTTGCATAGCACAATTCCGGTCAAAAATACAAAACTGATGAAGCAAAACAAACAGCTCTCATAATGGCTCCTATTAAAATTTCAGTTATCATTTCGACCTATAACAGATGCACATATCTCAGAGATACCGTTGAAAGTCTGCTTACGCAGGGCTTCCCGGCAGATCTTTTTGAAATTATAATAGTAGACAATAATTGTACTGATGGAACAAAGGAGCTTGTCAACAGCTACGGAAAAATGTCCCGGCCGGTTATACAGTATGTACAGGAAAAACAGCCGGGGCTTTCTCATGCTCGTAATAGAGGCGTGCGGCAGGCACAGGGGCCAATAGTTGCTTTCATCGACGATGATGCGGTAGCCGACAGGGGCTGGCTCTCAGCTCTCTTGGATGTGTATGAGCACGATCCTGCTGCCGGTGTTGTGGGCGGCAGGATTGATCTTTTGTGGCTGACCGAAAAACCTGTCTGGGTTACCCGGACATTAGAAATGAGTTTTGGAGCGCTAGATTTTGGAAATACAATTCAGGAAATACACTACCCGCACACACCGTTCGGCGGTAATTTTTCCATATCACGGCAGCTTTTTCTCGATATTGGCGGGTTCTCCAGCCAGCTGGGCAGAAAAGCTTCCCGTCCGTTTTCACATGAAGAGCTCCTGCTGTGCTGCCTGGCTGCACAGCATCAAAAAAAGATCTACTTTACTCCACACGCCCTCGTACACCATAAAGTTCTGCCGGAAAGGCTTAACCGGCGACGGTACATGCGCCAGGCATATTACCAGGGTATGTCCGCAGCCGTGGTCGCAGCGAAAATCCAGGACACTGAACAGATATCTGCTGCCGGGGAATTACAACAGGTGCTGTCAATTGCAAAAAACATGCTATATCATATTGTTTCAGCTCAACACATCCATCTCACTGAGGACGTGTATATGGTATCTTATACCATAGGAAAGCTGAGACAAAAAATGTTCCTAAAAAAATAAGAAGTAATAATGGGCCAGCCACCAAACATACACTATATTTTTTCCAGAATGGGCCACCATTCTGCCCATTCCGGATACGATCAGCTTGTTAATTATATTGATAGTACAGTTGTCGTACCAAACATGATGTATCGTTTCCTGGATGTACTGCCGGAAAGGATACTTGCTCACATCCGCAGGTCAGCAGGTGCATGGTATAATTCCTTTGCACTCAAGCAGGAACTTCAGAATATTTTTGCATTTATACTGCGCTCGGGCAGTATTTTTCATTTCCTGTATGGAGAGGACGGCTACCATTATGCAGGGTACTTGAATCCGAAAAAAACAAACAAGATTGTCGCATCATTCCATATGCCGCCAGAGAAGTTTTTAAGAATTACAGAAAGCATCCGGCATTTGAAAAAACTTGATGCAGCGATAGTACTGGCACCAAACCAGGAAAGCCTGTTTAAGACTATCGTTAAACCGGAAAGAGTGCACCTCATCCCCCATGGTATTGATACACACTTTTTTAAACCGGCAACCAGTAACAGCCGGCCTGTTAAGAATTGCCTGTTTGTCGGTACTCATCTGCGGGATTTTGCCATGCTGCGTCTGGTCATGCAGGAGCTCTCCAGCAGGGACCCTGAGATATCATTTACCGCCGTTACATTACAGGAGAATTTTTCTTGGTTTAAAGGGCTGAAAAACGTTCAGCTCTTCAGCGGCGTATCTGAACAAGAACTGCTGGGGCTTTACAGGGATGCTGCAGTGCTGCTGCTGCCCGTTAAAGACTGCACAGCCTGCAACAGCATACTGGAAGCCATGGCCTGCGGTGTGCCTGTTGTGTCTACCAATGTCGGGGGGATCAGTATGTATGTTAATGATCACGCTGCTGCGCTTGTTGAGCCGGGGGACAGTGCCGGCATGGCTGCTGCTGCCCTTGAAATTCTCAACGCCCCCCAGCGCAGATGGGCCATGTCACAGGCGGCCCGTGAAAAAGCTCTAGAGTTTGATTGGGCCAGGATAGCCATGCAGGTCAGGGCCCTGTACAGGCACCTTCTGTCTTAGCCGACAAACATTGTAACGGAAAGTACCCCCATGAAAACAGTAAAAAATATACTTACATTCCTCCTGTTGACCTGTATACCGATAGTCACCATTGAACTTCTGTCCTGCGCAGTAATCAAAAGCCTCTATCCGGCCTCAGATCCTGACAGCATGTACCCTCATCTGTTCGATCCATACAGGGGACATGCACTAAATCCGGATTATCACTATAGCTATTACGCCCAGTTTCCCCACACACGGGCAGGATTCAGAGGCGATACGCCGGTTTCTAAAAAAAAGGACGCTGGCATGGTCCGCATTATCATGCTGGGTGCTTCGGCACTCTATGGAATTGAAACAGGTGGGGTATATCCGTTTTATCCCATGTTGAAGAACACTGAGACCATAACGCACTATCTAGAGGAAAAGCTGCAAAACAGCTTCAGCCGCGACGGCCTGCCGTATAAAGCCGAGGTTATCAATGCAGGGGTAACCGGTTATCATACCTTCCAGCATCTGGTATATGTAAATGCACTGCTGCTTGAATATGAGCCTGACTGGGTGATTAATCTTGACGGACATAATGATTTTTATTACGGCAGTCCCCGCAGGAATCACTGGATGGATTATCCCTATTCTTCGGTTGTTTTTACTGACCTGGTTAATACAAGAGATCTGTTTGTGGGAGTGCACCTGGTGGTCCGGGCCCTGGCGCCCTATTCCTATACGTTCAATATTCTTGAAAGGCAAACAAAAAAAATCCTGCAGAACAAAACCGCAGTACGGATCAAAAAACAGGATACCGGCAGTAGTGCTAAAAAGCACGGCAGAGCAATCCGTCAAAGCCCTCGGCGTTTTCTGCAAACTACCGCAAGTGGGCCTATAAGAGTTTCTTGCGGACACTGTGGCAGATTAACAGGCTGGGAGAGTTTGCACACTATCAGCACTGTGTGTTCCTGCAGCCTGAAATTATCTTCGAAGAGAATACTTATTTAAGCAATCACGATAAAAATCTGAAAAAATCACGCTTTCTATGACAAAAAACGAGGACTATCTGGCACACATGCAGGCAAAGCGCACGATGCTGCCTGAATTTTTCAGAGAATGCGCTATACCGTTTTGCTATCTGGGTGCCATTGGTGCATACAATACATCCGGTGCAAATTTGTACAGTGACTATTGTCATTTGACCCCCGCGGGGTCAGAGCTTGTGGCAGACAGGATGCATACTGTGCTCTACCCCCGGATAAAAGCGACACTAACAGCACATACCATTAATTAAATAGTCGCCCTTGAAAAAAAGCCAACACGTTGAGATAACAGCTTTTATTGAGAAAAAGGCTGTGGCATAATCACCAGAAAAGGCAGTAATAACC
>JANQFE010000058.1 GCA_028278025.1 Thermodesulfobacteriota bacterium
TTTAGCCATTGTATAATCTCCTTTCATTATCCGAGAATTATACAATGTGTAAACGATGTGGCCAGACATAAAGTGTAAACGATGTAGTGAAACTCGCCACTTAAGGGCTATAGAAAAAAGGGAAATACTCTCAAAATCCTATGATCAGCGTAGAGAGCCTTACAAAAAGTTTCGGTAGTCAGACACTTTTAAAAAAAATTAGCTTTAAAATAAATGCCCGCGAAAAGGTAGGAATTGTCGGCCGCAATGGCCATGGCAAGACAACACTTTTTCGTCTCATTATGGGGGAAGAGCATCCTGATGACGGTGCTGTTATACTTCCAAAAGACTACCGGATCGGCTATGTGCGTCAGCACCTTGATTTTACCGAGGATACGCTGCTGCTGGAGGGTGTTAAAGGGCTTCCTGATCAAGAGCGTCACCATCACTGGAAGGTTGAGAAGATTCTTGCAGGCCTGGGCTTTAGTGTTGAGGATATGCAGCGGCACCCAGGAGAATTCTCAGGTGGATTTCAAGTTCGTCTGAACCTTGCCAAGGTGCTCGTCTCAGAGCCTGACATGTTGCTACTGGATGAGCCTACCAATTATCTGGACATCACATCCATCCGGTGGATTGAGCGGTTTCTGATGAGCTGGCCCCGCGAGCTGTTGCTTATTACTCATGACCGAAGTTTTATGGACACAGTGGTTACCCATACTCTGGGGCTCCATCGGCAGCAGGTGCGCAAGATTAAAGGTAATACTGAAAAATACTACTCACAAATTGCCCAGGATGAAGAAATATATGAAAAAACTCGGGCTAATGACGAGCGTCGCAGAAAAGAGATTGAACAGTTTATAAGCCGATTTCGGGCTAAGGCCAGACTCGCAAACCTGGTACAGTCCCGGATTAAGACGCTGGGGAAGATGGAAAAACGGGAAAAAATTGAACAGATCAAGACCCTGGATTTTTCATTTCAAAGCGCAGCATTGCCGGGCAAATTTCTACTGCATGTACGTGATGTTTCTTTTTCATATGATCCCACTGTGCCGCTAATTACTAATCTTAGTTTTACGGTCGGAAAAAAGGACAGGATTTGTGTGGTTGGGCGTAACGGCAAAGGCAAAACAACGTTGCTAAAATTATTGGCAGGGTTGCTTAATCTGTACCAAGGTGAAATAAACTATAGTCCTAACCTGAAAAAAGGACTTTTCGAGCAGAGCAATATTAGTAGCCTGATAGATTCAAGAACCGTAGAAGAAGAAATCCTGTATACCCAACCTGATGTAAACCTGCAAACAGCCCGTAATATTTGCGGGGCAATGATGTTTGAAGGCGATGCTGCCTTGAAAAAAATTGAAATAATATCAGGCGGGGAGAAGAGCAGGGTTATGCTTGGAAAGTTGCTGGTAACACCGGTTAACCTGCTGCTGCTGGATGAACCCACGAACCATCTTGACATGGAATCATGTGATGCCCTGCTTGCCGCTATTGACAGTTTTGAAGGAGCAGTAATCATCGTCACGCACAACGAGATGTTTCTGCATGCCCTGGCACAGCGGCTTATCGTGTTTCAGGATGAGCGTTCCTATCTGTTTGAAGGCAGCTACCAGCGTTTTCTGGAAAAGGGCGGCTGGAGAGATGAAGAAGAAATCCCAAAACCAACACAGAAAAGCAGTAGAGAAAAACCTGATGGTAAAATAAACAAAAAAGAGATGCGGCGCAGACGTTCAGAAATTATTACTGAACGGGGCAAAGTTTTAATTCCGCTTGAGAAGCGCATCAGCGAAGTGGAAAATAACATTGAGCGACTCGAAAAAGAATTTAAAGACCATACTGCTGCAATGCAGCTTGTATCTCAGCAGCCAGACGGCAACAGGATAGTCCGGATCTCTCAGGCCATGCATACATGCCAGGAATCCATTGACAGGCTTTTTGATGAGCTTGAGCAGCTCAGCACTACTTTGCAAGAGCAAAAAGCTTTTTTTGAAGAACAACTTGCATTATTAGACCGGCAGCAGGATTAGACAATCCTCTAGCCCGCATTATTGATGACTATTAGCGGGCTAGGAGGGTGGCCGGAGAACCGATCGGTCTTCCGGCCACCCTCCTGTATATAATACCCCAACTCCAAATAGATGGTTAACCAATTAGATCCTTTCAACTCGTTTCTGCAGCACAATAGCTTCATTGCTGGATAGAAATTTTAGGTTATGTGAAAACAGCTCTGGAAGTCTCAGGCCAGGAGGCTCACCCCGGCAAGACCAGGAATGCAGCCATGATTATTAGGTGCTGTACAGGCAAGGCAATAGATAAAAAATAACCAAGGCAGAGTTTTCAACTCTGCCTTGGTTAACTAGAGGGTGCTTTGAGTTTGTCCAAAGATGCCGGGCCTCACCAGGCTAAAATATTTTTTTTGTGTGCCTCAGGTGACGGGTTATCGCACATCCCAGACCGGTAATTGTTTGTATCTACTATACGTATCGCTAGATTCCAACCACACACAATACGAAGAAAGTATGATTTCCTCCCGCCAGGAACAAAATAAGTAAAAAGTATTAGAGATCAATGGTATTGACAAAATTATGTAGTTGTCTTATGTGGTTGTTAGAGGAATAAGGGTCTAAAAATGATTTCTTTTTTGCTTTTAACCTGGCCGCAAGGTCGCTTACAGATCACAGGGAGACTGCAATGAAGAGAATTACTCTCATAGTTCCTGACACGATCACCCGAACCATTATTACAGCTAAAGACAGCTATTCCGAGGACTTGGCAGTAGACCAGCAGATCATTATCAAAGCATTAGTAAACAGTGAGTTCAATATTCATTTCCATTTCCCTAAAGGGTCTGTGAGGGTTGAGACGGTTAATCCATTGTATAATGCCTGAGCATACCGCTTAACGCGACAGATGTGCTTTTTGCAAAGTATATGCTATGACAGGATTACAGGATAGACTGGATAATTAATAAAGGGATTAAAGGACCAACGCGATTTTTACTCCCTGCAGCGCCGGGTGTAAAAAATCCTGTTCATCCAGTTGATCCTGTCTAAAATCATCAAATATGGTTATGCAGAAAGCCCAAGTTACATCAAAAAAATCAACGAGTGTGACCGTATCTGTCAAAACCAAGTGCTATGATGGCCTCAAAAAAACATAACAGGAGGCCAATTATGAACAAATTCATCATTATGGAAGACTTTCCAAAAAGCGAAATCGAATTTGATCAAAAATCTTCATATGAATCAGCATGTTACCAGTACTTGTTTACAATGAAATGGCCACAGGGTTTTATCTGCGTTAAATGTAACTATCATTATTGTTGGCTCAGCAAGAGGAATATCTATATTTGTCAA
This sequence comes from Thermodesulfobacteriota bacterium, assembly GCA_028278025.1. Taxonomy (GTDB): domain Bacteria; phylum Desulfobacterota; class WTBG01; order CAIYCZ01; family CAIRTM01; genus JANQFE01. The sequence goes on from JANQFE010000058.1 coordinate 3,336, forward strand.
CGCTGCCAGCACAATAATGGACAGCTCAAAAAAACCTCTCACCTATTGGTTTAAAGCAATGTGGTGGTTTACCACCCGCAAATCAGGCATCAATGCAGTGAACCTGCAAGAACTCTTAGGCTTCGGCAGCTACAATACAGCCTGGGCTTGGCTCCAGAAACTACGACGCTGTACGATCCGCAAACAACGAGAAAAGCTTTTCGGCAATGTTGAAGTTGATGAGTTTTTCATCGGTGGCAGGAAGCCTGGAAAGCGTGGCCGGGGCTCCACCGGTAAAACCAAAGTTGTTGCAGCGGTGGAACGTAAAGGCAAAAAACTTGGTCGTATTCGTCTCAGAGTCATACCAGAGTGTTCTTCTGATTCACTGATAACATTTATTAATGATACTGTCGTAAGCGGCAGTAGTGTTCATACAGATGGTTGGAAAGGCTATTGCGGACTCAATAATCAAAAATATACTCATCAGCAAGTCTTTCAAAACAGATCACCTGATAAACACAAGCGTTCTGCCGGGTGTGCATTTAATTGCTTCTTTAGTAAAACGTTTAATAATAGAAACCCATCAAAGACGTTTCGATCCTCATTATCTCCAGAACTATTTAGATGAATATGAGATTTAACCGCAGAACTTCACAGTCAATCGGGAAAAAGTTCATGCGTATTGTTCAGCAGGTCATGCAATCAAGCAAAATAACATTTTCTCAAATTATTAATAACGCTAACAAGCAGTGCCCTCGTGAATATTCACTTGGGCTTTCTGCATAACCATAAATTTTTTTTTCAAGCAAATAAAATGTATTTATTTTATATTATTATCCACTAAAGAGTAGCCGGATTCTCAAGCCGCCTGCTACAACATCACCATCATAGTATGTTCTAAACAGCACTGTTTTGCAAGCCATAGACCACTGTCTTGCCCATCCCGGGGAAAAGCAGGAGCAGCGCCGTGAATTGTGCCCGCAGGTTTTTCTTTAACCCGGGGCAGGCAACCGACCAGGCGGTTGCGAAGATCTATGAGCTGCTGGGATTTTCTGGTCCTGGAGTAACGTAAGCATATTCTGTATGTTATTATTGACACCAGGCTAATATTTTATTATAATCTACTAAAATTAGATTAAAAAAAATATCAATTAATGCTTCACTATTTCCCTCAGTTTGCCGACAAACGATTAGCTATTATCTATTAAATCAAACAGTACGGAGGAAATTCAGTGTCTAATCATCAACAATATGATAATCCCGGCGATACTACGAAGGTGCGCCCTTTTAATGTGACGGGCACGATTTTCTTAATAAGTGTATTAGGGCTTTTTTTAGAGCTAATGCTCATTCGCTGGATCGGGACCGAGGTAAGAATTTTTGCATATCTGCAAAATACGGTTCTGGTTGTATGCTTTTTAGGTCTGGGGTATGGCTGTTTTACATCCCGGCAGCCGATTCTTACCAGGCATATTCTAGTACCTCTGTTGATTCTGGTGCTGCTTTTAGCTCTGCCGTTTTCAAAATCACTGCTGTATAAAATAAGCGAATTTCTGAGTGTCTTTGACGATCTGGTCATATGGTTTAAAGCTGTCAGCGTTAGTCCAAAACATACGATCTATGCAGTTTTTAAGGGACTCAGTCTCACCTTCTTGCTCATGGTACTTATTTTAATAATGTTTATCCCCATCGGCCGTCTGCTGGGACGCTTAATGAACGAACATCCCAGAATCATTGTGGCATATTCTGTTAATATTTGTGGCAGTCTTATCGGGACATGGCTGTTTGTACTCCTGGGTGTGCTGTACCAGTTACCGCTAACATGGTTTGCCGTACTGGCTGTTCTGCTGTTTCCTTTTATTAACAGATCAGCTAAGGGTTGGAAGCTTGATATTGTTTTGCTGCTTGCAACAGTGTGTCTGGCCGGGCTTGCGGGTTTTCAGTCGGGGGCAACAGAGACAATCTGGTCTCCGTATCAAAAGCTGGTACTTAAAGACGGGACTGCTACCGAGAGCATTTCTGAAGAATCATCAAAAAGTGTTATCAATGTTAACAACGTAGGGTATCAGGCATTGCTGGATCTCAGCCAGGAAAATATCAGTGCCCATCCGCAAATTTTTCCACCGGAGTATTCCGGCTACAGCCAATATGATCTGCCGGCCCGGTTTCATCCGAATGCGAAAACAATGCTCATAGTAGGTGCAGGGGCCGGTAATGATGCTGCCGGTGCAATTCGTCAGGGACTTCAGAAAATCACTGCAGTGGAAATCGATCCTGCAATACTTTCCTTAGGGCGCACACATCATCCGGAAAAGCCCTATGATTCGCCCCGTGTTACTGCTGTAGTTGATGATGCGCGTTCATTTTTTGCTACCTGCAGGGAAAAGTACGATGTCATTGCCTTTGGATTATTGGATTCCCATACCTCTACGGCAATGACAAATGTCCGGCTGGATCATTTTGTGTATACACGCCAGAGTTTTGAACAGGCCAAAGCCCTCCTTGCCGAGGGAGGGATCATGGTATTGACCTTTGAAGCACAAAAGCAATACATTGCTGACAGGATGGGCAAAGCACTTTTCAATGTCTTTGGTGAAAAACCCCTGACCTTTAGAATAATACCCAGCAATTATGGCTGGGGCGGCGTCATGTTTGTAAACGGTGATTTGGAAACAGCCAAGCGCCAGATCGAACAAGATAGAATATTATCGGAAATCGTACGAGGATGGCCGATAGAGTTGAATTTTGACACCCCCAGTGCAACTGACGACTGGCCCTATATTTATTTAAAGACCAAAAACATCCCGATACTATATTACCTTTTGGCCGGATTGCTGCTGCTGTTGCTGGTTGTCTGCCGCATGTTTTTTAGTTCCGGAGCGTGGGTAGTGCAATGGAGGAAGCCTCATTGGCATTTCTTTTTTTTAGGTGCAGCCTTTCTGCTGCTTGAAGTTCAAAATGTAAGCAAGTGTGCGCTGGTCCTCGGCAATACGTGGCTGGTTAATGCGGTCATAATATCAGGGGTATTGCTCATGATACTGGCTGCTAACGTGATTGCTGCAAAATTTCCCAAACTGCCGTTGATACCGGTCTATGTGCTGCTTTTTGCAAGCTGCCTGACATTGTATTTTGTGAATATTGCCCAGTTTGCTGTTTTGTCTTTTGCCAACAAAGCGGTCATTGTAGGCATTTTTACAACATTGCCCATGTTGTTCAGCGGAATTATTTTTATTCGGTCCTTTGCTGCGTTTTCCGAAAAGGATGAAGCCCTGGGCGCAAACCTGGTAGGTGCTCTGGTAGGGGCAACTCTGCAGTCAATCACCTTTATCATCGGATTTCAAGCCCTGCTTTTAATCGTTGCAGCGCTTTATTTTCTGGCATTCCTGCTAAAGCCGTCTATTGCTGTGAGTGATGGCGTAGCATAATAGTTGAACAGTATAATATGACCGGCCTATTGAGATTTTGGGATTTCCGGGTCATGAAAAAATTTTATCCGCATATGCTATCCCAGAAAAATTACGCCGCACACAACCAAGATCACACCGATTGTCTTTTGCAAGGTAAGCTGCTCCCCCAGAAACAGTATTGAAAACAGAAAAGCAAATAAGGGATATGTACCTGCAATGGGTACGATCCGGGAGGCTTCGCCGTACTTTATAGCCTGAAAATATGACCACATCCCCAATAACCCCGCAAGCATGCCTCCAAGTATGATATACGCAATTGTCTTCAGATCAGCCTGAAGAAGCTCTTTGCCTGTATTTGTCAGCAGGACTATCAGAACTAAAACCAGGGTTATGGCAATGTTTCGAACGGTCATCCCGGCCAGGGCGCTGATTTTCATAAATCCTAATTTTTCAAAAACCGGAGCAAGTCCCCATAAGAGGGCTGCCAACAGAGCAAATTGAATGCTGTATTTTTCCATTGGGTCTCCTTTCTGCTAAAACCATTACTAAACAGGTCCTGGAAAGTCAGCGTATATAGTTTAGCTGGTGAGATAAGGTATACACGCTATAATTTTGAATCCTGAGAATGTTAGGCGGATGTTTACTTTCTGCTGAGAAGGGTCTTATATATTTTTTCAATTTTTTGGGCCTGCTGCACCGGGTCAAACTTCCTGCGGGATTTTTTAAAAGCGTGCTCTCCCATAGTTTGGCGCAGCTCAGGCTTCTCAACCAGAAGCATGATTGCTTTTGCAAGATTTTCGGGTGTATCATCTACAACCAGGCCATCTTTACCATCTTCAACAATTTCAGCAAGCATACCCCGCTTTGCCGCAATGAGGGGAATACCCATTGCCATTGCTTCTCGCACTGCCCGGCAGGAACCATCACTGCCGGGGACCAGAAAAACTTTGAAGTTGAGACATTTAAGTGTTGAAACAAATTCCTCTTTTTTATAACCAGTGAAAATAAGGTTAGGTCTGATCCCCATTTTCTGGGACGGTTTGAGGGCAATCTCCTCGATATGGGTACCCCTGCCGATGATCATAAACTTTATTCCCGGAAATTCCCTGATGACAATTTGCAAAGCTTCAAGCAGTATTTCAAAACGGCGGTGCTTTTGCACCCTGGCAACAATACCTCCTACAATTGCATCGGCATCCAGGCCGTAGTGGGCCCTGGCGCTTTGTGTGTTGTGAGGATCGAATTTTTGAAGATCAACAGGAATATCCACCTGCCAGATTTTTTTTTCAGGCAGGTAAAGACTGCGAATGATCTGACGCTTTGTGTGTTTAGAAATAGTAATAAGACCATCAGTTAAGAGCGAAAGCAGAAGACGGGTTCTAAAGCCGCCTTCTACACCGTCACCATCATAACACGTTCTCATCAGTACTGTTTTTGCAAGGGTTGTTCGCAGCGCCAGTCCGGCTACTAAATGATCATTTGGCAGGTGTGTGTGTACTATGTCAAATTTTTCTGTTTTGATATATCTTCTTAGGGCAGGGATGTCCAGCAGGTTGTCAGCTATATTGAAATGTTTGTTAAGCCTGAATGCGGTATAGGGAGTGATGCCGGCCTGGACAGCGCAGGCAGCTATTGAATCAGCTACATCTTGAGGTGGTGCAGCGCAGGCAAAGCTTATCCTGTGGCCGACCTTTTTGAGCATTAACGCCAGATTAAGGGCATGCTCTGCAGGGCCTGTCCATTTCCAGTTGCTGAATATATGAAGAATGTTCATGAGACTTTTTTCGGTTCGGTAAAGCTTACGCCATAGGGTTTTGTTATTTTATTTCTGCTGATTTCCAGAATTTTTCTATAATACTTTTTGCGTTCATTAAAAAGTGTTGTTCCACTTGCATAAAAATGGAAAAATTTCAGCCGATCTTTGATGGTCATGATTTCGGAAATTGATGCATTGATCTGGGCAAGATTGTTGGCCCGTTGATAAAAGGAGAGACTGTTTTTAAATGAAACACGATCAAGATCGATAAAATAGAAATTCCAGCCAGTGCCTGCATCCCCGCTAACCAGAATATTGTTTGATTTCAAGTCAGCATGATATACTCCAGCTGCGTGCATCCTTCGTAAAACACGAGCACATGCCTGTATAAAAGACTCTTTTGTGGTTTTAGAATTTGTGTCAAGCTGGATTCTTATAAAATTGTTTAGTTCACTTGCATTGCGAAGCCAGCTGGTAATAATAAAGCTTTCCCTAAGAAAAGGCCCCCATTTTTTTTCAATGATTGCCAGGGGAGCAGGTGTTTGTATCCCTCTGACTAACAGGCTGTTTGCCGCAACCCAGCTTTTCATGGCCCGGGATTTTCTAAAGAGATTCTTGAAACTGTAAAAGATCCCCAGGTACCGATAACCTTTTGCACATAAGGGCTGTACGTTGTCTATTGTGTGAACGGTTAAGACCGACTTTGATGAAGTCTTTATTGCTGTTGACGTATCTTTTTCCCTCTCAGCAACATGCAGGGTAATAACTTTCTGAGCAGCTGTCTTGCCGAAATCCTTCCTGCCACAATACTTTTGATGCCAGGTTCTGCAGACTTCAAAAACAGAGCTTTTTTTAATACAGCGTTTGCTCCTGCTTTTTATACGACATTTTTCAAGTTGCAGTCTTTTCACATAGACCTTCCTCAGCAGGCTGTGGTAACTGCTTGAGGACTCCATGGATGTTTTGCAATACTGTTTAAGAAAACGGATTTTATCTGTTCTGGAAGATGGCAGTGAATTGCACAGCTGGGCAAGGTCACGCACTTTCATCCATTGGAACAGCCGTGGCAGCACTGCAGCCTTATGCAAGTCAATACAAAAAAGCTCAGGGGCATTAGGATCATTGATTTTGATCAAGATATTGCCGGCATGTAAATCCCGATAAAAGATGCCATTTATATGCAGAGAGCTTACCAGGTCGGCAAGAGCATGTAGGATTTCAATTTTTTTTTTCAAAAAAGCAGTTTTATAACTTATTTGCTCAACGTATTCGTTCAGAGGGATAGCGGGATGCAGTGATTTTGTTATGAGATAGCTGTCTTTCAAAATTCTACAGGACCTGTCTTCTGTAAAGGCAAGTGCCTGAGGACAGGGAATTCTTTTTTCGATGAACCTGTTCAAGACCCGCCACTCGGAAAAGGCTTTAGATTGTACAAGCATATGTTTGAGTGCATGCTGAAGGCCGGTGTTTTTATAATATTTTATAAATACTTCCGGACAGGTCTTGTCACGGGTTATGCAGGAAAAGACAGAACGGACGTTGTTGTCCTTAATCAGACAGAGTTCAGGACAACTGTCAGGGCTTTTTAGTCTTGAAAGGAGCCCGTCCAAAAGTGCTTCCTCAAGATCATCCCTTATTGTCCATTGCATGCCGTTGTGGCTGTATTGTTTAAACATAACATCCGACTCATGTATTATCAAAAGCAGTATTCATGCTCCAGCAGGTTAAAAGGTAAAGAGGCAAAAAGGTGCGAAACAATATCTCTTTACCTCTTTGCCTTTTAGCCTGTATTACTATTGCCCAGGAATGAACCACGCAAAATTTTATGTTTGAGTATCGTTAGTTTTTATTTTTTGCAGCTCCCAGAGTTTTGCATATTTAAGAAACACATAATAAGAAGATATAACTGCTATTATAAAGCCGGGCATGCCGTCCAGGATACCGCCCTTCCAGATATACATTTCCAGAAAGCGTATGAGGGGGCGGCACAGCAACAGCAGCAGGTTAAACCTTTTGCCCTGCTTATGCCACTCCTGTGCTGATACCCTGGAAAAAGAGTCAACAGTGTTTAGCTGATGGGAAATGTCATTATATACATAATGCAGTATTTCACCTTGCAGATTTTGAACCTCGCCATTTGTCATAAGCTTGTCGTGGGGATCATCACCACCCCACCAGGCACATCCTTTGCGAACAAGCCTCAGCTTGCGGTCCGGATACCATCCGCCGTGACGGATCCAGCGCCCCAGGTAGAATGACACACGAGGAAAGCTAAATCCGTCAACAGAAGGTGAACCAGCCAGTGCTTCTTTAATGTTTGCGATTGCCTTCGGTGAGAGCCTTTCATCGGCATCAAGGCTGAGAATCCAGTCCCCGGTTGCCTGCTTGAGCGCAAACTGTTTTTGTTTTACATGGCCTGGCCATTCCCGCTGAAAAACTTTATCCGTATAGAGCCTGCATATCTCAACAGTTTTATCTGTGCTGAAAGAGTCCACTACAATTATCTCATCCATCCACTTGACACTTTCAAGACACTGTCTAATTTTTTTTTCTTCATTAAAAGCAATAATAGCAGCAGATAGTTTCATGCTTCATCCAAATAAAACAGTAAACAGTAAAATGAAATAAAAAATTAATCCAGTAGCCACGTAATTACGAATTGCCAATCACGAATCACGGTTTACTATATATACCAATTTGCGTACGTAATATCTAGAATTAGTTTCACACAGTGTAGGGGGTTAACGGGGTTTTTTTAACTGTTCCAAGACAGCAGCCTCAACAGTATCAACGGTTACTGCATGCATACACCTGTAATGCCCTTTCGGGCAGGTTCGTTTAAGGCAGGGGCTGCACGGCAGCGAACTGTTAACTGCTGTCGCATGCGGCCCAAGCGGTCCTGTTGCGGCTTGATCAGTGGATCCAAAAACTGCAACCACGGGCGTGCCGAGAGCACAGGCAACATGCATTGGGCCGGTATCATTTGTTACCAAAATACTACACCGCTCAAGCAGGGCGGCCAGCTGAAGGGTGTTTGTTCTGCCTACGGTATTAACAGCCCTTCCACCGAGCTGCTTGTCAATTGCGGCTGCAAGCATGCTGGTCGCAGAGTCTCCAAATAGTATAATCCTGCACCCCTGTTTTGCTATGAGTCTTTGAGCCAGTTCTTGAAACCTTTCGGGCAGCCATTGTTTTGCCTTACCGTAAGTTGAACCGGGATTCAAGCCGATGATATACTCAGACGGATCGAGGTTGTTTGCACGCATAAACGTGCGAGCCCATGTTCTTTCTGCATCGGGCACTACAAGATACGACATTTCCGGGAACTGGGCTTGGCCGAGTGGCTCCAGAAGCTTTTTGTAGTAATACACCTGGTGGACGGTAAGTACCTCAGAGCTGCGTTCCAGTTTTTCGGTGAGCAGAAGGGACCGTAACGGATCTGTAAATCCAACCCTGCAGGGAATGCGGGCTGCCAGACACATCAGTGCTGTGCCTAATGATCGAGGAAACAAGATTGCCAAATCAAATTTCTTTTTCTTAAGCATACGGGCTGTATGCAGGTGTGAATCTATTTTGCCAAATCCTTTTCTTTTTGCATAGGGGATGATTTCATCTATGACAGGAACGGCCCTGAAGATATCTGCAATTGTATCTTTTGCCAAAATTGCTGCATGTGCCTTGGGGAAAATACTGCGGATGCCATAGATGGTAGGTACTGTGATTACAGCATCCCCGAGCCAAGATGAGCTCACGATGAGTAATTTTTGTATATGTCGATAAGAAGGATTAAGAGACATTACCACACGTGAATGTGTTTATGTTTAGGAGTTCACATAATGTGATCCGGCAGGAAGCATCAAGGTACAGCAATAAATGATTTAGGCCCTTTTATGCATATTATTACACTGTGTTTATATCCTTTTCACCTTTTTTATCTTTGAAGGAATCAAGCATAATATTTATTGCGCGCATTACACTCTCTTCTTTTATGCCGGTCATACACTCCCGTAGTTTGCAGTCGTATTTTCTGCAGGGACTGCACTGGGTCTCACTTCTAATTATTATATGGGGCGTATGCATATATGGATCGTTGACTATATGATCTGTAGGGCCAAAAAGGGCTACTACCGGAATACCTACAAATGCAGCCAGGTGCATAGGGCCCGTGTCGCTGCCGACATACAGATTACAGTTTTTAAAAATTTCTGCCAATTGACACAAGTTTTGGGTCTCAGGCGCAATAATAGCACGGTATTTCATAAGGCTTATGATTGCTTTTACTATCTCAAGTTCCTGGTTGGCCCAGGTAAAGATGATTTGAGCACCATTGTCAGCGATTGCCTGGTCAGCAATCACAGCATACCGATAGGGTTCCCAGCGCTTGTATGGTGTCGAGGGACTTGTGCCGGGATGAATTGCTATTACCGGGCGACTGTGATCAATGTGTTGCTGCTTGAAAAATTTTTGAATAATTTTACGATCATATTCCGGTACATGAATGACAGGAGCATCATGGTTGATATCAAGACCCATTTTTTCCAGGAGGGTAAGGTTGCGGTTGATGCGGCTCATCCTTTGGCTATCAAGGGGAAACCTGCGGTTGTTGAAAAGAAAATTGCATTCTTTAGTAAAAGGCCGTGTGAATCCCACTCGTTCGGGCGCTCCACTGAAAAAACTTATAAAGCCACTTTTGAAAAGCCCATGAAAATCAATTACGAGATCAAAACGTTTTTCCCGTATCGTTTTAATAAAGCTCAGTAGTTGCTTTAATCCTGCGCCGAACTCTCCCCATGATTTCAATTTCTTGATAAGACTGTGCTTGGGGAAAATTATTACTTCATCAATTGCGGAATGGGCCTCAAGAATATCCCTGGATTTTTCTTCTACAACCCAGCCAATGTATGATTCGGGATAATTTTTTTTAAGAACCTGCAGGGACGGTAATACCCGCAAAACATCTCCGATTGCACTAAGCCTGATTATAAGAATACGTTTGGGGGTTTCGGTCATTTACTTTGTTATATAAATGGTTTATATGCTATATGGGTTCTGAATGAAATGTGCCGCAACACGTAATGCGTAGCCTGGTAAAACAAGACCCTGATTTAAAAATAATTAAAAAAAATGAAATACAACATGCAGCAACCTGCCATTATAATACAGCATCAGTTGTATTCTGACCAATTTCTATCAGGATTAGGGGCAAATATCAATACTCTTGGTTATGGTTTTCGGTATAGTTATATATAAAATTACTTGAGTCTTTTAATTGTGGTTGAAAGTTATATGCTTTTGGCATGAAAAGAGTTCTTTTTTTAGTTAATCCGATATCCGGAAATTTTATCGGAACAGAGTTGCAGGATCGCATCCTGTCAGCACTGCAGGGTGTTCTTGCAAGCACCCGGTATGATATAGTGTGTAGCGGCCCAAGTTTTAATACAAGTCTACAAGAAATTGTACCTGCTCCGAGTCACATAAAAAACTGCAGTAATGAGAAATGAGTGCGGAGTAACGGGTCAACAATTATATTTGTTTTTGTATAGCCCGCTACATGTATGTTGTAATGTACGCAGAAGACGGGGGAGCCGTGCAGGTTACATAAGTTTTTATTTACACCCTTATGCTTGTGATATACACTTTTTACTCTGAGGGGAAATAATTTCAGGGTATCAGCACAGGAGTGCCTATCAGTGGATATATCCTTCATTATTGTTAACTGGAACACGCGCCAACTTTTAATTGAATGCATTTCCTCTATACTGCAATCAGTTACTGAATATCAGTATGAAATTTTTGTCGTTGATAATGCTTCTCAGGATGGAAGCACAGAGGCCGTGAGAGAACTCTTTGACGAGAAAGTCCATATTCTTATAAACAGGGTTAACACGGGTTTTGCGCATGCTAACAATCAGGCTATTAGCATTGCAAAGGGGCACTATCTTGTTCTCCTAAACAGCGATACCGAACTGAGACAGGGAACAATCAGGGGGCTTGTTTCCTTTCTTGATGAAACGCCTCAGGCTGCAATGGTTGGCCCCAGGATGGTGGGGCAGGACGGGAAGGTTCAAAACAGTTTTGATAATTTTCCGTCACTTGTAACAGAACTCTTTAACAAAAGTATTATCAGGATCCTTTTCCCTGAGAAATATTCCGGCAAAGCCACCCAGACAACCCGGGCGTTTGAAGTTGATTCGCTTATTGGTGCATGTATTGCTATACGTGCTCAGGCAGTTCGTGAAGTTGGCATTTTTGATGAAGACTACTTTTTTTTCCTGGAGGAGACGGACTGGTGCATGCGCATGCGACTGGCCGGATGGAAAATTTATCACCTACCCCAGGTGGAAGTAGTCCACCTGCAAGGTCAAAGCAAGCGTCAACGCCCAGCACATGCATGGATTGAGTACTATAGATCACTTTATATCTTTTTCAGGAAACATCGCTCAGTGACCTCTTATATACTATTGCGTGTATGTCGCTTTTTGAAACTGATCGTAAATCTTGGGTTAACCGTTCTAGGACTCTGTATAACGTTTGGGATGAAAAGAAAGCTACGGGAGAAGGCTAAAATATATGCTCACCTTTTGTGGTGGCACCTCAGACTCTGTCCTGCCAGTGTCGGGCTTAGAAATAGCGACTAAGCTAATAACATGAAGATTGCTCTTATACGGAAGGAATATGTTGATGAACACGGCGGGGCAGAGCGCTATGCGGTCAGCTTGGCCAGGGGTCTGGCAGGACTTGGCCACAGCGTACATGTGTTTGCCGGTATGTTTCAACCCGAGCAGCATGCTGGCATCAGCCTTCATCATGTGCCCTTCATATCATCACCGTCACCACTAAAAAATCTTTCTTTTCAGAACAATGCTCAAAAAATCATTGCGCATCAGAGCTTTGACATTATTAATGGGCTGTCGCAGGTTTTCCCCCAGGATGTTTACCGGGTGGGTGACGGTCTGCATGTGCACTGGCTCCGACTTCAGGCACCAAGACCCTGGCAACGAATAATGTATTATCTGAATCCACGGCATCAGGTAATTCTGATGATCGAGCGCAGGATATTTGCCCAGGGCAATTACAGGCGTCTGATTGTTAATTCCGTTATGTGTAAAAACCAGCTCATGTATTATTATGGAATCCCAGAAAAGCATATTCGTGTGATACGCAACGGGGTCAATCTGAAACTGTTTCATCCTGATGAAAAGAACAGGATGCGGGATAAGGTTCGCAGTCGATTCAGGCTCAGCCCCACAGATACGGTTCTGCTTTTTGTGGGGCATAACTTTCAGCGTAAAGGATTACAGTATGCAATCCAGTGTGCATATTATTTGAACAAACGAGGCCAAAGCGTAAAGCTGCTAGTAGTAGGGCGCGGCAATCAGGCCTATTTTAAACGTCTTGCAGAACGGATAGGGATTGCGGATGCTGTTTTGTTTTTAGGACAACAGCCGGCTATACAGGATTTTTATTGCGCTTCTGAAATTTTGATTCACCCGGCACTGTATGATCCCTTTTCAAATGTTTGTCTTGAAGCTATGGCATGCGGGCTTCCCGTTCTAACCACAAGGCACAATGGTGCATCAGAAATAATTACTGAGGGTGTTTCAGGCATCATTGTTGAAAACTCCTGGGAGGTAGAAAAAATGATATCAGCGATGCTGCCCCTCCTGGATAACAACAGAACCGGATTACAAGCAATGGCCATCCAGGCGGCCCGGCTTGCCCGGGACTATACTGTTGAACAGAACGTCCAGCAGACTGTTGGAGTCTATGAAGAGGTGCTGCAGGAGAAAAACACTTTGGGGTGAGTGATGTATGTTATAAAAAAGTTAGCAGTTAGATGGCGAGTTTCACTACATCGTTTACACTTTATGTCTGGCCACATCGTTTACACATTGTATAATTCTCGGATAATGAAAGGAGATTATACAATGGCTAAA
>JANQFE010000082.1 GCA_028278025.1 Thermodesulfobacteriota bacterium
ATCCGATGCCACCGGCTGCAGGCGTGCCGGAAGGTTTTTTTGTAGTAAACACCAGGGGATAGTGCGTTCACTACATGCTGATGAATAATGCGGGCTAGAAAATGCAATTCATTTAAAAATGAAAAAATGTTTTTGCATTTTTTTACTGCGAAATTAAAAGGTTATGACTGTCTTTGCTGTGTTTTGTTCTCGACCGGGAGGGTCTTTGAGGTTATTACCGCTGCACTGTTGGAAAAGCAAAGATTATGAATGAAAATATAGGCAAAAATGTTTAAAGAATTAACGAGTAGTGAGTGTTGAGTAGCAAGTGTAAAAAAAGATTATCTCAGCACGCATTACTCGTTACGTAGCACTTTTTTTAGAATGGTTACAGACCGACGCATCAATTTTCAAACGTGCTGTTGTCTCGTCTTCACCGATGTAGATTGTCCGGTGCGGGAAGGGAATTTCGATACCTGTATTGTCAAATGCTTTTTTTACCCTCTTTCTAAATTCTCGGGCCACATCCCACTGTTTTAAAGGAACTGTTTTAAAAAACACCTTGATATTTACTGATGAATCACCGAAAGAATCAACGCCCAAAACGGTCATGGGTTCTAAAATACTCTGAGAAAACACAGCATCACTTCTCAATTCTTCACCAACCTCGGTAAGCACTTCAATCACCCTATCAACATTCTCCTTATAGGCAACTCCGATTTCAATCAGAGCCCTTGACCAGTCTTTGGTGAAGTTTGTGGCAACTTCGATGCAGCCGTTAGGAATAATATGTACTTTGCCTTCCAGGTCTCTCAAGCGGGTTGTTCGCAGGTTGATGGCTTCTACCAGACCACCAATACCGGCTACATTGACCACGTCACCTACACGTATCTGGTTTTCCATAATGAGAAAAAATCCGCTTATTATATCTTTCACCAGGCTTTGGGCACCAAATCCGATTACAACTCCGGCAATACCTGCGCCTGCCAGCAAAGGGCCAATTGCAATACCGCATTCTGAAATAATCATCAAGAGGGCCACTGTATAAATAAATACACTTACCGTTCGGTGAATAATTCCGCTGAGGGTTTTTAGCCGTTTTTCTTTTTCAGACAGTGTATCCTTTTGCAGTAAAAATTTTTTTTCAACCTTTTGGCCTATTGACTGCAAAATGTTTTTTGCTAGTACAACGCCAATTATGATTACTACAATAGGTATTCCGTGATTAATCAACCAGGTTTTTACAGGTTCTAAGATACTGTTCATGACACCCTCGACTTTGTTGAGACTTTCTCAGTACTTTTTATCGTACATTATGCTTGTTGTTAGTAGAGCGTTGTCCGTTGTAAAAAAGGCACCCGGCAATAAAAGCTGATAAGCTCATAAGCTGTCAAGTAAAAGATGTAGTCCTTATAAGCGCACCAGCTTAATGGCTCAAAAGCTTTTTTGCTCATTTCTCATTAATTAGTTGTTTTTTTAGAGCAAGTCAAGCAAAACACCGGCAGCAGCTATAAAAACTAATCGCAGCTTTTTTATTGAAACCAACATGCTTTTACCTTATACTTTTTAAAGATATTTACAATAGTAGGGCTGATTGTGAAGGAGAAAATTGTGTTTGATAAATCCTATATTGATCGCTTGTTTTCATTGAATCCTGCCATTAGCAGCATTCTGCGAGCAGCAGAAAATCCTCAGGCAGCTGAGGATGCTTTGCTTAATTATGCGAATGAACTTCTCAATAGTTTACATCGGGGTAAACAAAAGAGCCATCCCTTGGAATGGGAACTGCAAATGAACTGCACCCGGGCATTCCAAAGGATCATGTCGCCCAGAAGCCGGCAGATTACCAACTGTAATCTCACGGAGTTGCTATGGGTGCTGGCTAACGGTAAAAAGGGGGAGCTGCCATCTGACATAAGTAACGGTTTTTTTGAAGAAATTATCCATTTGTTTTTAGGAATGCAGGGCAAAAGTAAAATTTATGATCACAACTCGCGTCCTGAATATATGGACTATGAGGGTCGCAAGGCAGCTCTGCTGCGCTCTGAACAGCTTGATCAGATGGCAAAGCATGCTGATGAATATATCCGGCGATATCGCTCAGGTTTGGATGAGGAAATACAGCGGATCAGAGCAGAAAATCGCAACAGAATCCTTGGATATTTTAAAGCAACCGCAGATGATTGGAATAACTACCAATGGCAGCTCACCCATATAGTACGTGATGCAGAAGTGCTGGGTGCTTTGATCACGCTTACCGCAGAGGAGAGCCAAGCAATCAGTCTGGCACAGAAGGGTAAGCTGCCTTTCGGCATTACACCCTACTATGCTTCTCTCATGGATAACGAGCCGGGGCGACAGCGTGACTATGCTGTGCGGGCCCAGGTTATTCCGCCCAGAGAATATGTTGATGCCATGCTTGCCCAGGCTGATGATGTGTCGTCAACCTGTGATTTTATGCTGGAACGCGATACTTCGCCCCTAGATCTGATTACCCGCCGGTATCCCAACATAGCCATTCTGAAGCCCTATAATACCTGCAGCCAGATTTGTGTATATTGCCAGCGCAACTGGGAAATTGATGACGTGTTATTTCCTGATGCACTTGCCAGCAGGGAAAAAATTGATGAAGCTATTGACTGGATAAGCCGGCACCCGGCACTGACTGAAATATTGATTACGGGTGGCGACCCTTTGGTCATGGATAATGAGAATATAGACTATGTGATATCGCGCCTTGCGGCAATTGATCATATTGAGCGCATCAGGATCGGCTCCCGCACTCCTGTGGTATTGCCGCAACGCCTTACCGATGAGCTGATGGATATAATCTCCGCGCATCATCAGCCCGGCAGGCGCGAGGTAGTGCTGGTAACCCATTTTGAACATCCTTATGAAATCACACCGGAAAGTATGGAGGCTGTTCAGCAATTCAAACGCCGGGGAATATCTATTTATAATCAGACAGTCTATACAGTTGAAAACAGCAGACGCTTTGAGCTTGTAGCCCTGCGCAGGCTTTTACGCCTCATCGGTGTTGACCCCTACTACACCTTTAATACGAAGGGAAAAGAGGAGACCGGAAACTATCGTGTTCCTCTGGCACGTATTCAGCAGGAGGCCACAGAAGAGGCCCGGCTGGCAACCGGGGTTATCCGTACCGATGAGCCGGTGTACAATGTGCCTGCGCTGGGCAAAAATTATCTCAAGGCCCAGCAGCACCACAGCCTGCTTACTATTCTGCCAAATGGGAAGCGGGTTTATGAATTTCACCCCTGGGAGAAAAATATCTCACTGGTTGATACATATGTTGATACGGATGTTTCCATTTATGATTATTTAAAACAGCTTGAGTCCCGCGGGGAAAAACTCGAAGATTATAAAACCATATGGTATTATTTTTAGTGTTTTGAAACACTGAAACATTTTTTCAAAGAGGGGCCTTTACATGAACAACAAAGCCAGTAATGATACAAATGAACAGCTTTCAAAAGAGCATCCCGTTGTTGCCGAGCTTTTGAAGAACCCACAACAGCGCAAAGCTCTGGGACTGTTTACCCAGGATGATTTTGAACAGTTTACTTACCTCAGTGAAAATCCATGGATAAATTTACAGACTATTGCTGAAGTTGCCGACCGCATTATGGATATAGCTCCTGAAACATCGAACAAGGAGCTGTTAAACATACTGTGCAGAGAAACTGCAATTCTTACCAACGCCACATCGGCAACCTGCCGCACCTTCGACCCGGCCAAGAGTTACATGCTGGCAAGCGGCAGCTATAATTGGCATACTGAGAGAACTTCAGAAATCCCCCAGGAAGACACTATTGCCGGTCAGGTGATTAAAACAAAAACCCATTACTGTGTTTCTGATATAAGTTCCGAGCCCCTTTACAAGGAAAAAGAAAAAGTGCTTTCCATGGGCATACACTCAATGCTGGCGTTTCCCATTATGGTTACCGATTATGAAGGAGCCGAAAAAAAGAATATATTACTGGGCACGCTGCAGCTTTATTTCGCAGAAAAAAACAAAACATTTTATCCAGAGCAGATTAAGTTGCTCAGCAGCATAGTAAACCGCGTCAGCTATGTTCTGGCCCAGAAAAGAAAACTTGAGCTGCAGAGACGCTCCGAAATTATCCAGGAAAGCCGCAAGGCCCTTATTTCTATTGTTAAAAAAACACGGTCACTCGACCAGGTTTTAGCTTTTATCGTTGACAGGATAGCCGAGCTGATCAATGTTAACCGGTGCTCTCTATTTGCTATTGAAAAGGACCCCGACGAAAAAAACTATGCCGTGCTGATTGCCGGCTTCCCGCTGGCCGCCCATGAGCATACCTACGGCATAACCCTTGCCTTTGAGGAACACCCTGCCTTTAAAGAGGTCTATGAGGGTGGTGAGCCGCTTCTGGTTGAAAATGCCCGGGAGGATCCGCGCATGAAAGCAAACTACAGGCTGTATTTGGATAAAAAGATAGAGAGTGTCTATTTTGTACCGCTTAAAGATGAAAATGACGTGGTAACAAACGTTCTGGTTCTTGATGGAGATGAATCGCGGCCGTTGGACAAAGATGAACTGTATTTCTGCAATGCCCTTATTCAGGATATAGAGCTGTGCATCCAAACATCGCTGCACTCCCAGCAGCGTCATGATTTCCTAAACCAAATGGTTTCATTTGGAGCTATTGCAAAGCTGTATACTAAAAAACATGCATCCCCGGATACAAAAGCCATAGAGCTGAACATGCTGTTTAAAAAAATGCACAGAAGCATGCTGGCTCTTAATGATATTATTGCAGACCGACTGCCTGTAGCACATAAAGAGCAGTTCAATCTGAACGAAGTCATTGCAGAAAGACTGGATGCCTATTATTTTCCACCTCAGGTTGTTGTGAAGCAAAATGTCTTTAAAGAGGAACTCATTGTCTATGCAGACCCTAAAAAAGTGGGCAGAATCGTAGGGAACCTGCTTGATAACGCTCACAAAAAACTTGAGGAGCTTAAACAGGGAACCCTTGAGGTTGTATCATACATTGAAGACTCCTACGTGGTAATAAGTATCGGCAACACGGGAAGCTTTACTGATGATATACATGCAATGCTGCAGGAGAGCAAACCCATGTCACACCTGGAGCGTGAAGGGAGGCAGGGCTTGGCCATCGTTAAACTTTTTACGGTAATGCATAATGGAATTTTCGACTATGACAGCTCCCCGGAGAAAAACTGGACAGTCTTCAGGGTTAAACTGCCGTTAAATCCTCCTAAAAGGGCTGAATAAACAGTTGTCTCTGTTGTTTCAAATGAGTAACATAAAAAAAGATATATGAGTGACAGCATACCTCCCCAGACCTCAAAAAAATGCCTGCCCGGAAAACATTATCCGCTGGGAGCAACAGTTTATAAAAATGGTGTAAATTTTGCCATTTTTTCCCGTTACGCACAGGAGGTTTTCCTGTTGCTGTTTGACCGGCCTGATGGTGATCCCACAAACATAATAAAAATTGAGAACTGTACACGATACATCTGGCATGTATTTGTCAAAGGGGTTACACATGGACAGCTTTACGGGTTTAACATCAGGGGTAATTATGCCCCGGCCCAGGGGATGCGATTTAATGAGCATAAGCTGTTAATGGACCCTTATGCCAGGGCCTTGACCGGCAAGTTCAAAAACACTGAAAACCTTCTGCTGGCCTATGATGCAGCTGCCCCTGAAAAAGACCTGATCATGGATACACGGGATAATGTTCGTGTTGTCCCCAAGTCAATTGTCATTGATAATAGTTTTGATTGGCAGAATGATTCAGCCCCTAACATTCCATTTGAGGAACTGATAATCTATGAGGTGCATCTTAAGGGGTTTACAGCGCATCCATCATCCGGTGTTAAACATCCGGGAACCTATAGGGGTTTTGTTGAAAAGATCCCCTGGCTTAAGAACCTCGGCATAAATGCAGTTGAGTTTTTGCCCCTGCATGAATTCTATGTAGAAGATTTCCTGTCAGAAAAAGGATTGGCTAATTACTGGGGTTATAACACGATCGGCTTTTTTACGCCCGAATCCTCCTACAGCTCCGGCAGCTTTCCCGGCTGCCAGGTACAGGAGTTTAAAACCCTGGTACGTGAATTGCACAAGGCCGGAATTGAGGTTATCTTAGATGTTGTCTATAACCATACCGGAGAGGGCAATGAGCTTGGACCCACGCTGTGTCTCAGGGGGATTGACAATGCTACCTATTACTGTCTTGCGGGGCATGATCATGAGCCCTATCGCAATTATGTCAACTATACGGGATGCGGTAACAGCCTTAATGTTGCTGATCCGTACTGTATGCGCCTTGTTATGGATTCACTGCGCTACTGGGTTGAGGAGATGCATGTAGACGGATTCCGTTTTGACCTTGCAACTGCACTGGGCCGTAAAAAGGGCCAGTTTAAAAAGTCCGCCTCTTTTTTTGATGCCATTTTGCAGGACCCGGTATTAAACAGGGTAAAGATAATTGCTGAGCCCTGGGACGTCGAAACCTACCAAGTCGGTAATTTCCCGGTTGACTGGTCGGAATGGAACGGAAAGTTCAGGGACACCATAAGAAGGTTTATAAAAGGTGATTCCGGTCAGATCAAGGATCTGGCCTTCAGGCTGACAGGCTCTGCTGATCTGTTTGCAGACGATGGGCGGCATCCTTATAACAGTATTAATTTTGTGACCTGTCATGACGGGTTTACTCTTAACGACCTTGTTTCCTACGGCACTAAACATAATGAAGCAAATGGTGAGGATAACCGTGATGGTGCCAATGAGAATCATTCATGGAACTGTGGTTTCGAAGGAGAAACCGCTGATCTGCAAATAAAGAAACTCAGAAAACGTCAGATCAAGAATTTTTTGTGCTGCCTGTTTTTTTCATCAGGAACACCCATGCTGTTGGGCGGGGATGAGTTCCTGCGGACCCAGCACGGCAACAATAATGCCTATTGCCAGGATAATGCCCTAAGCTGGTTTGACTGGAATAATGCTCGCAAGCATAAAGATATCCGGGAGTTTTGCACAAAAGCAATTGCTTTCAGAAAACAGTATCCGGTGCTTCAGCGCAGAAAGTTCTTTCTGGGCAAAGATACAGCCGGCAATGATATACCGGATATTGCCTGGTTTGATGCACATCTTAAGCGGCCACAGTGGGAAAACCCTGAACAACGGTTGCTGTGCTATCAGCTTGATGGTTCTGAAAACAGAATCAAGCCGGGTAATTATCTTCTTTTTTTTATATTACATGCTGATGCCGAACCGCAATCTGTTGAGCTTCCCCGGCTGGAGAAGAAGGCCTGGTACAGGATCGTAGATACCAGCTTGCCGCCCGGAGACGACTTTCTGCCGCCCGACAAAGAAATGTCAGTGCAGGTTAGTGATACATATTATGTTCATCCAAGAAGCATTATTGTGCTGCTTGGAAAATAAGCTGTAGGCAAAAAGATTAACAGCCAAAGGCTTTTCCCTCTCAGCACTCGTTACTCATTGCTTTTTACTGTTTCATTTGCTCTGCCGTACAGTTCGGTCAATTTTCTCAAGTTTGTTATGTGTTCCGGCGTTATCTGCGCCGGCAATACGCGCCATTGCCAGTTGCCGGTACTGGTAGAGGGTATGTTCATACGGGCCTCCTGACCGAGACCGAGAATATCCTGAGTCGGGATCATAGCAACAGCGGCAACCGACATCATAGCCAGTCGGATGAATTCCCAGGGAAGTTCCTTTGCAGACGGTTCTCTTCCCAGATAATCGAACAAGTGTTGTTTTGCTTCTGCTGTTGCTTCATGCTCAAACCACCCCCTGACGGTGTTGTTGTCATGGGTGCCTGTATAGATAATACTGTTTGGTGTAACATTGTGGGGTACATACGGATTGGTGGCAACATTACCGTCAAAAGCAAACAAGAGCACTTTCATTCCCGGGATCTCAAACTGCTGCATAACATTGCGGACATCCTGGGTAATAATGCCGAGGTCCTCGGCAATTATCGGCACATGAGGAAACTTCTTGTTAAGATGAGTTAAGAAGTCTTCGGCAGGTGCTTCAATCCATTTTCCGTTAATAGCGGTAGTTTCCGCGACGGGCACTTCCCAGTAGGCTACCAGACCACGAAAATGGTCAATGCGCAGCATGTCAAACAAATGAAAATTGTGCTCAATTCTGTTGAGCCACCAGCTATAGCCCTGCTGCTGCAGCACGTCCCAGCGGTATAGCGGGTTTCCCCAGAGCTGTCCTGTTTCACTGAAATAATCCGGCGGGACACCTGCTACAGCCAGGGGTTTTTTGTCCTCGCCCAACTTAAATATTGCCGGATGGGTCCATACATCAGCGCTGTTGTAATTAACATAGATAGGGATGTCACCAAACAGTTGTATGCCTTTACTGTTACAGTATTGCTTGAGGTTGTGCCATTGTTGTGAAAATACAAACTGCAGAAATTTGATCCTTTCAATGGTATTGTGCAGTCTGTTTTGTATTGATTGCAGGGCGGCGGGATGTCTGTCTCTGAGTTCTACAGGCCACTGGTCCCAGGTGGTACCCTTAAAATGAGTTTGCAGGGCTGTAAACACGGAAAAATCATTCAGCCACACAGAAGACTGCTCGCAAAAGTGTTCATATTCTTCAACACTCTTTTTTTCTCTGAAGCGCTTGTATGCCAGGCTGTAGACTCTTTGCTTGTAGTCGGCAACCGCCTGGTAGTCGATACGGGAGGTCGGAAAAGCAGGCAGCGGTTCAAGTTCTGATTTCTTAATCAGTCCATCGCGCACCAGAAATTCAGGACTGATAAGCAAGGGATTTTGGGCACAGGATGAACTGCTGAGGTACGGTGAATTGCCATAGAGCGGATCTGTGGGTGTAAGGGGCAGCAGCTGCCAATAGCTCTGTTTTGCCTGGGCTAGAAAATCAGCAAACGTATAGGCCTGAGAGCCAAGATCCCCGATACCAAAGGCAGAGGGCAAAGAAGTGATATGATGCAGTATGCCGCAGGCCCTTTTTTTCATGGTGTTTCTCCGTGCACAAGTAAGGCAACCGGAAAGTGTTTGAGAATGTCCCCCACCCGCAGAGGTTTGCCGGCCGGGACCTGCCGTCCGGTAATGCAGTCCTTCCAGAAGGCCGGTGCTTTATCCGGCAGTTGTATGCTGGTATCAGCCCATACATGCCGGCCAAGGGGGAGCTCATCCTGTCGTATAATTCCCGTCAAAAATCGAGGCGCAATAGTAAGTGCCCAGGTGCTTTCAAGTGTGCGTGCAAAAGCAATGATATGGTTTGCAAACTTACCGCTTGCTGGAACAGGCACATAAGATCCGCTTTGAAAGAGTTCCCGGTGCTGCTTGCGCACCTGGAGTATCTGATATATCAAAAAAAGTTTGATGCGTCCATCCTCTCGTGTAGACAGTATCTCTGAAAGTAATGCCTGCATATCAACAGGGGCCTTTTTTTGGATGTAATCCAGAATGGCTTTTCGTTTTTCAAAATCAACCGGACGCCGGTTGTCCGGGTCAACAAGGTTTAATTCCCACAGCTCCGAGCCTTGGTAAAAATCAGGAACGCCGGGGCAGGTAGCCTTGAGGATCGTTTGTGAAAGTGAATTAAAGATACCAAAGAGTGCGACTTTTTTTTGAAAGGGCAGGAATTTTTTCAGGAACGGGTTGTTGCGGGACGGATACATGATTTTTTCTATAAAAAATGAACAGGCATTTTCATAGGCGTTGTCGGGCTTGAGCCAGGTTGTATGCACCTTGGCTTCACGAAGGGCTTTTATAACATAGTCTTTAATGCGCTGGATAAAATTATGACCTGCATTAAAAGGCCAGATGCCGATAAGGGTCTGATACAGAAAGTATTCAATATTTTCATCCGGCATAGTCCAACCGTCTATCTTTTGTTTCGCTCGTCTGTTGATTCTGGAAAATGTTTTTAAAATACTTCCCCATTCCAGCGGTATTTCAGAAAGTACGTTCAGGCGGGCGCGGACATCCTCGCCCCGTTTTGTATCATGGGTGGATGTGGCATTCAGTGATAGAGAGCATCGTTGCATTCTTTTTTTATTGAAATCATGGAACGCTTGAATTGACAACCCAAAGATATCCGGATGACCACCAATCTCATTCAGCGAAATGAGTCTGTTATAAATATAGAAACAGGTGTCCTCAATGCCTTTGGCCATCAGGGGACCGGTGTTTTGCTGAAAAGCCATTACAACATGTATCCATTGCTTTTTCTCTTCCTCATCTAAAGATGCATCATATTGCAGCAGGAGGAATTTTTCAATAAAACTCAATTCATACAGAAGATCAGGGTTTACAGCTTTTGCTTTTCGGACAGCCTCATTAACATGTGACCGGTCTTCTTCAGTCAGAGACTCACCGGTAATATATGTTCTGTATACAGGAAGGCGTGATGCAACTTCCATCAACGCTCTTCTGATACCGTGCAGAGTGATGTCATGTCCGTAACGGTCATGCATTGACAGCTTTTTGATGCGCTGGGCCAGGCTGTCGATGGTGCTGGTAAAATGTTTTTCGATTATCAACCACTTTTTCTGGAAGGAGAGATCTTCATAGAATGTTCGGTAATTAGTGAATCCGTGGTATATTTTGCTCAATGGTATTTCGTTATCTTTACAGCAAAATAGATTGTTTACATAAAACATGAAATCATAACCGGTGGTTCCCTGCACAGGCCACGACGCAGGCATATTTTCCTGAGGGCCAAGGATTTTTTCAACCACGATATATACGTCACCGATTTTTTCCCGTAAACGTTTAAGGTATGCTGTAGGATCACTGAGGCCATCAACGTGATCGACCCGCAGCCCGTTAAAGCTTCCCTTTTGTACCAGGGAGCACGTTAACTCATGGGTATGTGCAAAAACATTCTCTTTTTCTACCCTCATGGAAATGAGGTCATTTACCGCAAAAAATCTACGGTAGTTTATTTCTTCTGCAGCGACTTTCCAAAATGATAATCTGTAGAGCTGCCGGGAAATAAGACTTTCTAAGGCATTAAAACTCCCAGCAACACTTTTGCAGCCGTTAAACATGCAAATATTTTCATTTATAAACTCTCTTATAAGAGCCTGCTCATTATACAGACTCCAAAGCATTTTTTTAGCATGCTGAATCTGCTGCGATTTGCCGTTTTTTGAAGATGTTACAATGTTTTTAAAAAGCTGAAGCGAGCCCAGAAAACGTATAAATTCCGACTTATTACCGGAAAAGCGCTGTTCAAGGTTTTCAATATTATGTTCAAGCACTGCGGCATATGATTCTATCCTGAGGGGGAACCTACGCGCAGCATAATTCAGATGGAAGCCTGCTTCATCATAGGTGAGGGTTATTTCTCCACCGGTAAGCACATCGGCATAACATTTCTTAAGGAATGGTGCAATGATTCTGCCTTTCAGGTGTTCATAGGGGTGGTTCCACTCAATATCAAAAAAACCAAAATACTCGGAGTCTGCCCCGCTTTCAAGTACATCCATCAGCAGCATGTTTTCTGTATCATAGGCCATATGATTCGGCACGATATCCTGTAGCCAGCCCATTGAGTATGCATGCAGTGTATCGATGAGTCTTTGGAAATCGCTATGTTGTCCAAGTTCGGGGTTTATGCAGTTAGGATTAACAACATCATAACCATGGGTGCTTCCCTTGCGGGCCTTAAAGATAGGAGATGCATACACATCGGAGATACCAAGCGTTGCCAGGTAATCAATAATGTTCTTGGCATCCTTAAAACCGAATGCCTGGGTAAACTGGATTCTATAGGTTGCATCCGGGATGTGCATCACCCAATCCTTACCCTAAGATACTCCCCAAGCTGTTGAAATGTTTCAGTCCATTGCTGTGCCAGGGTGTGATCCTGATTGGTAAGCAGTTTAGTAATGTATGCTTGCTGCTTACCAATGGAAAAGTAAATATTCTGAGCTTCCCAGAGATCAAGATTCAGGTTGAGGCCGTTTAGTGTCTTAAGCATGTTTATGATATTTTTCATTTGCGCGATATTCTCTGGAGAGGCTGCAAGCCCTGCCATATGTTCTGCAATTTTTTTGTGGGCAATGAAACCGAGCCTGGGACCATCAAGCATCAAATTCCATTGACGTGATTCATCTGCAAGTCTTTGCAGGCGTTCGGGATTGAAGTCTTCGCTTTCAAGCATGTTTCTAATATCAGTATTAACAATAAATTCCACGACAACTGAAAAGTAATTCGGCAAAGGCAGATTAAGCCCTTCAACTACTTGCATAATGGGGTAGTGATGTTCGTAAATTTGCCGAAACGAAGCTTCTATTTCATTTTGTGCGCTGGTAAAGACCTGATTTAAGATATCGCGCTGCTCATCTCGAAACAGATGCCAGATCGAGAAGGTTTGATCGCCAAAAAAATTATTAATTAGACGAATAACATCCGATATTTCTCCTTTACGAAAGCAGGTTTGTATGGCTGTGCTCATTTCAGAGAACAAAGTTTCATTAAGAAATGCCCTGGCGCCTCCGGTAAGGTTATGATCGCCGAGATGCAGCACTGCAAAGCTGATAAAATCCTGCTCGAGGGTTGCATTTGAAGTGATTGAAACTTTTCCTATTGCCACTTTCTGTTTTCCCAAATCAATGCGTTCATATGATTTGCTTTCAGCGGTATATGCATACAGGTTTATGGTCTCCGGATGATCTGTAAACAGGGATGACAAAGCATAGTGCTCACCCACTCTGAGCAGGTCAAGGCTTGCGGGTTGGGCAAACCGCCTGTAAATATGTGCGCCGTTTTTTAGATGGGGCCCGTTGCTTGGTGCGCGTTCAAGCAGGCTGATAAAGGTTTCTTCCAGGGATATGGTGCTTATGTCGTTGGCAAGCTGGATGGCTCGGGCTGCATACTGCATGATCTGTATAGCTTCAATTCCTGAAATATCATCAAAGAACCAGCCGCAGCTCGTGTACATAAGCATGGCATGCCGCTGCATTTCAAGCAGTTTTAATGTTGTTACCTTCTCTTTAGGCGACAGGTTACGCACAGCATGTTTTTCACAGAACATGTCGATAGTATCGATGTTTCTGTCAAGAAGAATGTGTATATATTCATCCCGGGCTTTCCAGGGGTTTTTAATAAGCCGGGGCATATAGTCCGTATAAATCTGTACAAGATTATCTCTGAGCCAGTCCATTGCTCCGCGCAGTGGAGCACGCCAGTTCTGTTTCCATCCCGGGTGCATGCCTGTGCCGCAACCGCAGTCATTCTGCCATCGTTCAACACCGTGGATACAGCTCCATGATGAATTCGGGAATATACGAACTTCATGGGTGGGTGGATGGTTTTCCAGATATTCACCATAGATTGTGAGCCTGGCAAGATTTTTTGACTCAATATAATAGAGACAATATGCCAGGGCCATGTCACCATAGCGGTGGTGATGCCCGTAGGTTTCTCCATCCGTGGCCGCATGCACAAGCTGGGAGTTTTTGTTTTCTTCGGCAAACGCAGTACCAAGCCGGTTGGCCAGGTGTTCTCCGTTTTCCAACAAACCGCCGAACGCTATATCCTGAGAGATGGGGCCGTCATAGAAAAAAACAATGATGCTTTTCCCGGAAGGCAGATTACACAGATAGGGCATTTTAGGATCAACCCGCTGGTTGCTTACATCCTGCCAGTTTTTATCACCGATTTTGCGTACCTTAGCTGCCTGCAAGGGGGCCAGGATAGTAAACACAATACCGTATCCGGCTAGAATTTCCAGGGTTTCCAGATCTACTGCTGTTTCCGGCAGCCACAGGCCTTCCGGACGTCTCTGAAAGCGATGCTCAAAGTCTTTGAGTCCCCAGTATATCTGGGTTTGCTTATCCCTGGTGTTTGCCAGGGGTTGAATCATGTGGTTGTACGTTTGGGCAATTGCTGAGCCGTGGCCGGAGAATCGTTCTGTGCTTTTTTTATCAGCATCCAGTATCGCCTGGTATGTATCAGGATTGTTTTTTTGCAGCCATGAAAGCAGCGTGGGTCCAAAGTTGAAACTTATCTGCGCATAGTTGCTGACTATATCAATAATTTTGCGTTCCGGGTTCAGGATGCGTGATGCTGTGTTGGGCGCATAACATTCTGCAGTTATGCGTGCATTCCAGTCATGGTAGGGGTATGCTGAATCCTGCAGCTCTACTGCTTCCAGCCAGGGGTTTTCACGGGGAGGCTGGTAAAAGTGGCCATGGACACAGATGTAGCGGTTCATAAAGCCTCGTGAGCTGAGAAGGTCCAATCACTTGGTAATGTAAAACAGGATTGCTGTAAAACATCTAAACCTGATAGTGTTTATTATCTATTATACCCCTGGCCTGAAAGGCCATTGATGGTTTTGCTCCTGCATCGTCGCAGGAGCAAAAAGTCTGCGCCCGTCTGCGTGATTCTGCGGTTAATTATGATGGACAAGACTAGGAGCTTTTTATTGTTAGCCGCAGACAGACGCTGACATTCTCAGCGGACGACCTGTCCACTGAGAAGATGCAATCACTTCGTGATTAAACTTATTTTAATAAGTTTTTCGCAGCACTCATTGTTCAGAACTCATAACTGTTTTATACTTATATTCTGCCAAAATCATCTTCAACGCGCTCGATGTCATCCTCACCAAAGTACTCACCTGTTTGAACCTCTATAAATACGAGATCATGTGAACCTGTATTTTCAATTCTGTGAAGGGCCCCGTTGGGAATATCCACGCTTTGCCCCGCTGAAAGGCTGAAGCTTTTATCAGCCAGGGTCATCATTGCCTGTCCCTGTAAAATATGCCAGTGCTCAGAGCGCTGCTGATGGCGTTGCAGGCTTAAGCGCTTGCCGGGATAGACAACAATTTTTTTT
Source organism: Thermodesulfobacteriota bacterium (assembly GCA_028278025.1). GTDB lineage: Bacteria > Desulfobacterota > WTBG01 > CAIYCZ01 > CAIRTM01 > JANQFE01. The sequence continues at coordinate 14,851 of JANQFE010000082.1, forward strand.
ATTTTATAGGTGTCCTCATCGGCATGTATACGGTAAAAGCCCCACGGTCGATGGTCTGTCGGGTTTGATTTTTCCGGCATTTTTGAAATCCTTTCCTGCATTGTCCAGAGCGGACAGTCAGAGTATACAGTCATTGCCTACAGGTTGCAAATCAAAAGATGGCATGTGCATATCCTGCTTTTAAAAAATGCTTACTGTTTTTTAAGATATTCTAAAAAAACGACTTCATGGTCTTCTTCATCGTTCAGAACGCTTGTCAGAATTGTGACCAGCTCGGGATAATCCTGTAGGTCTTCAATCTGTTTTTCATAGCGTTTTACAGCAGCCTGTTCAAGTTCTATATCCTTTTCAAGCATTACTTTTATGTCGTTGCTCTTATCAATATCCCAGGTGCTGAATTCAGGGGTGCCCCCGTATTTTGTGATAAGGTCGGAAAAAAAGAGAATGTGTGCCATCTCATCCAGTGATGCTGACTTGAAAGCTTCTGCCAGACCATTATCAATACTTTTAGCGGAAATCCTGTGACAGATATATTGCAGCACTGCTTTGAATTCTTCATTCATATCAATTTGCAAATGCTTGAGGATTATTTCACGGTCTTTTTCATCTTTTAATTTTATCATTATTCTTTTTCATTATTTTTTATACTCATTAAGTAGCAACAAGCAACCAATAACAGGGAACGAGTAACCAGCAACATTCTTTATTCCTCCATGGCAACGACAAAGGCCCCTGTAAAGCCCTGTTGACGCAGGGATGCAGTTTTATCACGCGCTTTGTAGAGGTCCTTAAAAGGGCCCACCTGTACCCGATAGTAGCTGCCGTTGTGGTTGACAAGCGGTCTGATCAGAACAGTGCCATATTCCTTTGAGAGGTTCTGTTTAAGGGTAAAGGCATTGTCAAGGGTCTGAAAGGCAGCAACCTGAATCATAAAGGTACCATAGCGGAAAACAGGGGTTGACTGTGCTTCCCAGACGACTTCACCGTCGGGCTTTCTTTGTTCGGTAACAGGCTGTACAGCTTCAATTCTCACCGGTGCAGTTCCCGACTGGAACATGTCTAATTTCAGGGCTGCATCGTAGGAGAGATCAATAATGCGTCCTGCGACGAAGGGCCCGCGGTCATTTATGTATACCACGATGCTTTTATTGTTCTTAAGATGTGTAACTTTGACATAGGTGCCCAGGGGCAGGGTTTTATGTGCGGCAGTCATTGCATACATATTATAGGGCTCCCCGCTTGCTGTTGGTCGTCCGTGAAACTCCTGGCCGTACCAGCTGGCAATACCATCTTCGACAAAACTGGATGCCGAAGAAAGCGGATAGTACCAGATACCATTGTACTCATAAGGCTTCTGGCCGGGCAGGTAGTCTTCCGGTCCAGGTTTTTTTTGAGGGGCAGAAACACGCGGTTCTATACGCCCGGCACAGCCGCAATACATGCAGCATATCAGCAGCATCAGTCCTATGTATGTTGAGAGGAGTAAATTTTTAGGCATTGAAATGTTGTGAGTAGTTATTTTTGCACTGTTACACAATTTTTACCCTGGCCCTTGCTTTTGATACATGAGCTTATCGCTGGTTTCATGAATGTTGCAATATTTTTTTTAAATTTGTTAAAACAATATCAGATAAGGGCTTAATAAAAAAGTAAGCAAAAATATAACTGCTGTCAATGTAAAAGATAACAGGATTTTTATAAAACGGGGTTAGAAAATGTAAAAACCTTATAGATAACATGTTGTGTCATGATTTTTTGAGCAGGGCCAGGTAACGTAACATAAAAAGGTTTATACCATCTTGCTAAATATCAGCATACATGGTACCTTTCATACTATAATTCTAACAGAGCGTTGCAGCTGGAGATTACGGTGAAGAAGAGTAACATGGCTGATGCACATATTCGAGCAGTATGCGTTAGTGCAAAAACCGGTATGCGTAAGAAGAACGTGGGTAGTGGAATTCTCAAAGAAAACTGGGGAATCCAGGGTGATGCACACGCAAACAGTAAAACGCACCGTCAGGTCAGCCTGCTCGCTATGGAGAGCATTAGAAAAATGCAGGATATGGGACTTGATGTTGCTGAGGGGGATTTTGCCGAAAACATAACCACAGAAGGGATTGATCTGCTCTCCCTGCCGCTGAACTCACAGATACAGCTTGGCGATACGGTCCTCCTAGAAATTACACAGCACGGTAAAGAATGCCATACCCCGTGTGCTATTTACCGCCAGGCCGGTACCTGTGTTATGCCGCATGAGGGGATTTTTGCACGTGTTTTACGTGGGGGTATGATTGAGGTTGGCGACAGGATCACCAAAGTAGATAAGTAACCATCAACAGTCTATCTCACCTGCAAGGGCAGCAAACTTCAAAACACACCTTTTTTATTAACCGCAGACCGGCGCAGACTAACGCTGACATTCTCAGCGGACGACCTGTCCGCTGAGAAGATGCAATCACTTCGTGATGGAAACAGCTTTTTTTTAAAGTTACAGGGTTCATAGCATCGGTTTTGTTTTGTAGCTTTGACCTGAAAGGCCCTGGATGGTTTTGCTTCCGCAGTGTCGCGGGAGCAAAAAGTCCGTGTCCGTCGGCGTAATTCTGCGGTTAATTAATTATGACGGACAAAATAATTAACTTTTTTTTATTAACCACAGACCAGCACAGACTAACGTTGACATTCTCAACGGACGACCTGTCCGCTGAGAAGATGCAATCACTTCGTGATGGAAACAGCTTTTTTTTAAAGTTACAGGGTTCATAGCATCAGTTTTGTTTTATAGCTTTGGCCTGAAAGGCCCTGGATGGTTTTGCTCCTGCAGCGTTGCGGGAGCAAAAAGTCTGCGTTCGTCGGCGTAATTCTGCGGTTAATTAATTATCATAAACAAAACGATTACCTATCCGACTATTGAAGGTCGGGGTAAAAGGTGGTACTTAATAATAGAATGAAGACATATAGTGGGAGTAAAACAGATCTAATGGTGCTGTTTTATATAAAATTATTTTGTACTTTTTTGATCATGCTACTATTTTCATCGGGGGGAATAATGGCTAAAGAAAAATCCTCAAAGACTGTGACACAGTATAACAGACTGCATAATGAAAAAAGCCCCTACCTGCTTCAGCATGCCGCCAACCCGGTTGACTGGTATGCCTGGGGGCAGGAGGCTTTTGAGAAGGCTGCCAGAGAGGATAAACCTATTTTTCTTTCAATTGGGTATTCCACCTGTCACTGGTGCCATGTAATGGCACATGAGTCATTCGAGGACCCTGAAGTCGCCCGGCTTTTGAATGACGCTTTTGTCTGTATTAAGGTCGACCGGGAAGAGCGACCGGACATTGACAGTGTGTATATGTTTGTTTGTCAAATGATGACCCAAAGCGGAGGGTGGCCGCTGACGATTATTATGACTCCTGATAAAAAGCCGTTTTTTGCAGCTACCTACATTCCCAAAGAAACGCGGTTTGGCCGCAAAGGCATGCTTGCATTGATTCCGGAGATTAAAGAGATCTGGCAGACCAGGCGCGATGAAATAATACGTTCGGCAGACCAGATTACCGGTGTTCTGCAGCAGGCAACCCGGCTTGAGACAGGCACAGATCTTGATAAGTCTATCCTTGCGACAACATATAAGCGGCTTGAAAGTGCTTTTGACAGTGAGCACGGCGGTTTCAGCAGGACGCCCAAATTTCCTACGCCGCATAATCTTCTTTTTCTGCTGCGTTACTGGAAACGCAGTGGTGATGAAAAAGCCCTCAGTATGGTTACAAAAACTCTCCAAGAAATGCGCCGGGGGGGCATTTATGACCAGATAGGCTATGGATTTCACCGTTATTCTACCGACCCGTACTGGCTGGTACCCCATTTTGAAAAGATGCTCTATGACCAGGCCCTGCTTGCGATGGCATACACGGAAGCGTATCAGGCAACAGGGGATCAAGATTTTTCCCGCACGGCCCGGGAGATTTTTTCCTACGTGCTCAGGGACATGACGGATGAAGCCGGCGGCTTTTATTCTGCAGAAGACGCAGACAGTGAGGGGGAAGAAGGTAAATTTTACGTCTGGACTCAGGCAGAAATCAAGAAGGCCCTCCCGGATAAGGAAGCAGAGTTAATAATAGAGATTTACAATGTCACAAGTGCCGGCAATTTTGCGGAAGAAGCTACCGGAGTGCGGACAGGGGCAAATATCCTTCATCTCAGTAAGCCTTTAAAAGAATATGCCAAAGATTTACATGTGCCGGAAACAGAGCTTGAAAAACGGTTGGAAGCCGCACGGCAAAAGCTTTTTGCCTTCCGTGTAAAACGTGTTCACCCCCACAAGGATGATAAAATCTTAACAGACTGGAACGGCCTTATGATAGCCGCATTGGCACAAGGCGCACGTGTGCTTGACGAACCGACCTTTACTGAAGCTGCAAAAAAAGCAGCTGCATTCATTTTGAACAATCTTCGCAGAGACAGCGGCCGCCTGCTCCACCGCTACAGAGACGGTGAGGCGGCGATTGCAGCCCATTCGGATGATTATGCTTTCCTGGTTGCAGGGCTGCTCGAACTCTATGAAACGACCTTTGAAACAGGATATCTTGAGACGGCTCTTAATCTCAATAATCATTTTATAGAGTATTTTTGGGATGAAAAACAAGGAGGATTTTATTCTACCGCAGATGATGCTGAAGAACTTCTGTTGCGCCAAAAGGAGATTTATGACGGTGCCGTTCCGTCAGGCAATTCTATAGCAACACTTAATCTGCTTCGTCTGGCCCGCATTACCGGTAATGCCGATCTTGAGGCCAAAGCAGCACGCATTGAGCAGGTTTTCTCAAAAAGTGTCCAACAGGTCCCTGCTGCTCACACCCAACTTATGCTTGCCGTTGACTTTGGAGCCGGCCCGTCATATGAAGTGGTTATCACAGGTAAGCCCCAGGGTAGAGATACCAGGCAGATGCTCAAAGCCCTGCGCAGGCAGTATATACCCAATAAGGTGGTAATTTTTCGACCTGCCGGTGAAGCAGTGCCTGCTATAGCACGCATTGCCGCTTTTACCGAATTTCAAACCGATATTGACGGCAAAGCCACTGCCTATGTATGCCGCAACTTTAATTGCAAGAATCCGACAACCAGTATTGCTGAAATGCTTAAGCTGTTGAGTGCAAAGTAAATGCAGTCTAACGGTTCGCATGGCCGACGTCATGAAGGCTGGAGAGGGTAGTGAAGGAGCTTTATGTCGACCGAGGTGATACGAGTTTTATATGTTTTCTTGATCGGATGCAGCCCAGAAATATTATTATCATTGGAATGATCCATTTTAGCCATTCTGTAGTTAGTTCAATAGCATACAAACGAGGGCTCAAAGCAACATCAACTTTAGCAACGCTATTGTCCTCTGATGACTGAAACAGCTGAATGTACTTTTCGATTGTTTCTTGTTTATATCCCCTGTTTTTTAATAGGTGTCTCATCAGAATATCGCCCTCTTTTGTTTCCAAAATCTTAATCCCTACCGGATAGGTGATTCCGTAATCCGGCTCTACAACACGCCAACCGTTGTCTGTGTGTATCTCCGAAACAATATGTCCTTGTAAGTTTATAAATCTTGTCTCAAATCCATTGAGCTTGGCGATACCGTTGAACACAGCAGCGACCTCAGAACATATACCCCCTTTACCTGCAACTATCCTCTTCGGGCTCTGAGTTCTTGAAAGCGGTTCGTAAAATTTGCCACCTAACCAGAGCAGCCAATTTTCATATACGTGTATTTTCCTGTTACTGCTATGAACTAATGATTCAAATATTAAATTGTTTACATTCGCAATATCGAAACTATGCGCAGGCTCTTTTAACATGCTCTGCAGCCTTGATGAGTCTTGAACTGGATAGCTATACCCTGGAATCAAATCATCTTTATACCCATGCTTTTCGTCAATAACACTTACCCCAAGCATGAGGCCAAGGGTATTTACAAGCAGTAATGCCAATCCCGTCACAATCATCAAGTTTGATACTTTTTTTGGGTAAAAGCCTTTATCCATTCGATTCCCTGCGTCTCAGGTGCATAACGTTGGAGCTGAAATCCCGTTTTTATCGACTCAATTTTCCTGCAAGGTTATCTGTACCAGTTCGGCAGTTGCTTTACTGGACGGACCGGTTCCATCATAGTGGGCTACCAGCACAATCAGGCTTTTACCGTCAGGTGCCCAGGCAGAATCCGATACCGCAGTTCTGGCTGCCTTATTGTGGGCGTGACTTGGATCATTATAGAAGGTGAGCTGCTCTTTATTAGACCCATCCGCATCCATAATCCATAACTCGGTAGCTAGGTAGAACCTCCAATCGAGAGGTCCCATATCCTCCGGCCACTCAATATCCAGGCCCGTGCTCGACATCCAGACAATGTGCTCGCCGTCTGGAGACCAGTGGGCATGCTCATCCCAGTCGGCAAAGGACGAGGTTAACCGGTTCAGCTCACCGGTATCTATATCCATCTCATAAATATCCATTCCGGTTTCATGCTGACCTTCCATAAGGTTTCCGGTGAAGATTACTTTTTGACCGTCATGAGAGAAGCCATGGCTCTCATAGAAACCCGGCTGCGCCGCGGGATCATAGGTTGTGATGTTTTCAATACGCGGATCAGTGCCGTCATCTATGAAATCCGCTACCTTAATTACCCAGTGCCCCCAATAGCTGTCAGCATCGTCTGCTATGCGCTGTGCCCAGAAAAGCCGGCTCCCATCATGAGAAAACTGGGGATGTATCACTCCCCCTGCGTCAACAACAGCTGTTTCTATGCTGGTGAGTTGCCAGAAACCCGACTGATCAGTTTTTGCAAGCCACAGGTTGCAGTTGATGCCTCTTCCCGGCTTGGCAAGAATGTCATATTCTTCAGTAACATCTTCATTCTCGCCGGTAAAGATGATGTAATCACCCGAGGGATGCCAGGCGGGATTACCGTTATGCTTCTGGGGTACAGCGGCATTATGGGTCAAATACATCTCAGTGTCAGGGTCATCCATGCTGAAAATCATCACATCGTAGTACAGGTCACTCAGCAATCGTGCCGTGGCGATGCGATTATCCTCAGGCAGCCAGTCAACGCTTTTGCCATAGCTCTTGATAGTGGTGATACCGGTAACACTCCAGCTCGCCGAGTCATCATTATGATTACACCCCGCAAACACGCATAGAATCAATAAGGCCGGTGATATCAAGCTTAATTTGTTCATCGCAACGCTCCTCTTTGGCAGCTAACGTTAAACTAAGCTAGCGGGACAATTGGTCTTTTGGCGTCCGATGCAGTAGTCTGGCTATATGTTAAATGTCGCTTGACCAATAAAACAACATTTACCACCTATTTCAATTTCAGTATTGCCGTCGTTAAGACCGCCGCGCATCATTATTCGAGAGGGCCTGCCCATTTCAATGCCCTGCTCATTTTGAATTTCAAATTTACTGCCGAACACATTATGCTTCAACAGGTAACCTGTCAAAGGGCCGGCAGCAGATCCGGTAGCAGGATCTTCAAGAATCCCAAAGTGTGGGGCAAACATCCTTGTATGGACTTTAGAACGAGGATCTTCTGTTTCTAAAGTGAAAAGATATGGTGCCGTCGACTCATGGCGGGCAAAAAAATTGGTGATTTTATCAGCATTGCCTTTGGCTTTACGAATTGAGGCCAGTCCCTTAACCGGAATAAGCAGCATCAAATTGCCGGTAGACACTTCTTCAATCGGCAGGTCTTCCAAAATGTCAGTTTTCTCTAATCCGACAAGTTCTGCAATCTCATCCAGATCTTGATATGTTTGGAAAAATTCAGGATTATTTTGCTTCATCCAGAGGAATCCATTTGCTTGTTCCAATGGTATTATGCCTGCTTTTGTTCGCAAATTGATTCTTGTTTGATTTTTCAATTTATTATCCAGGATATTTAAGAGGGCGTATGCTGTACCCAGTGTAGGATGACCCGCGAAAGGTAGCTCTGTTTTTGGAGTAAATATTCTTATATCGAAATCTGCTTTTAAATCATGGCTCTTGAGCAGGAATGTTGTTTCAGAATAATTAATCTCATTTGCGAGCTTTTGCATTTGTTTATCACTAAGATCATCCGCGTAAGGAAACACGGCAAGCTGATTGCCCGTAAAAGGAGTATCAGTGAATACATCCATAAGAATACAATCCTTCTTCATTCTTTCACCATATAATGTTGACCATCATCTGCGGAAATGGAGTGCGGCGGAATTCCCGTCAGAGTGTATGGCATTGTTAGCTGTTTCTGCTCATACCCGTCTCGGAAAGGGCGGGGACACAATACTTAATTGCCTAATTTGCATTCTTCTTTGCAATAGTTAAGTACAGAGTCTCCTGGTTTAAATGTGAACATTCGGGTTGATATTCCGAATATTCCAGCAAGGGCAAACGGTTGAGAGGGACAACTGTACCTATTATACAGCAATTATTCTTCATATAATATTGCATCGAGAATGGCGAGCACTTCATTCAGCACTTCTGCAGGGGCTTTTTCAATAAATTTTGCTTTCCGCGACTTATAATCAACAGACTTCATCTGATCTACCATAACAACTCCTGAAAGTGTGCAATCATCAGGGAGTTTAACATGTAAAGGAATGCTTCTATCCGTTGTTGTTATTGGGCAAACATATGCAAGGCCGGTTTTTCGATTAAACACTGCATGGGAAATTACTAGGGCAGGTCTTCTTCCTTTTTGTTCATGGCCGGATTGTGGGTCAAACGTTAAAGCAATTAAATCACCTTTCTTAGGAACATATTTCCCCATTACCATACTTCTCTACCAATAGGTTCTCCCCATTCTGTTTCTTGTGGGCGATAATCAGCCGGTGTTTTTGAAAGCAGATCCTTTAATTTGTATTTACGGCGGGTTACCAAAACAGGTTTCACAACAATTTCACCATGCTGTATAGAAATATCCACATCATCCCCGATTGAGATGTGTGCTTTGCGAAGAACCTCTCGCGGGAACCTGATTCCTTGGCTATTGCCCCATTTTTGAATTTTTGTAATCATGATATAATTCCCTTTGAACAGTTGAATGTATATACTATGTATATACATTCCTGCAGTTATAGTCAAGATAATTTTACGCTAAAGTCTCTTTTAATCCCTAAAAATCCTGTTATTAGGTCTGTTTTGTTCGGTTTTTAATCATAATCTAAATAAATTACAGTTAGTTAGCTTGGCCCGCCCCCGTTACTGCCTCACCGGTCAGGGTGCAACAGGAAGGTTATGTGATAACGAGATCATTCCACAAAACAAACCTGATTGAGAGGAATGTATATTTTCCTCCCACCTTCACAAATAACGATGTAATCATCACCCACCGAACATAGTTCGGCCTTTCCATTATTGTTTAACTCAATTAGAATGGGACATTCTTTATTTTGATAGTTGATGGTTACTGAATTATTGCGGAAACGTTCAATTTTGTCGGCAAGAATCTTCTCATACCTTGCTGCACATCCAAATAAAAACAAGAATAAAACTACAGATATAATATAAGTTCTCATTTAGCGCCTTTCTTAGGACGAAGAATAAAATATGAAATGCAAGACAATAATACCCAAATAACAAAGAATAATAAATCTCTAAATTTTTCAAGGCTGTCGTTGTTTCTGAAAAGAAATTGATCACCGATGAATCCAAACACCAAAATCATGCAAAATCCAAAAAGAGTGCTATAAGATATTAGGTTTAAACCTCCACCTTTTGAGAAATCACGAAAGGAAAGTAAAAGTATTCCCACTATAATACCTATCATTGTATCCCATAGGCCAAATCCTCCACTGGCATTGACAGATGACGCTACAACACCAACCGCTATAGCAAATATTGGCAAAGGATCATATTGAGGTTTATCCAAATTGATTATCTCCTTTCAAACAATTTTATTATGTACTTCAAACATAACGTTCGTTTTAATTTTAATAGTAAAAATCAACACTCAACTGTTCATAAGTTACACGTAGACCTTTAGGTTTTTTGACCCTTTAGATTTTTTGTCTGCCCGGTTGAGTGACGGGTTTGGCCTCGTCATTAAACCAACATGGCTATTTATAAATTAGCCAATTTTTCTTCAAGACTTTTCATTGGTTTTATGGTTGGAGGCTGATAAATCATATAACTTTGCACAGGATATCTTGTTCCTTTCTCGTGAGTTTTCTTTAAGCCGTCTAAAAGCGATTCACAGTATCTTGCGGGGAAAGTCATAAACATCTCAGATTCATCTGTGCCTGCCAAAATGCGTTCCCCCCTTCCGGGATGAACAAATGCAGGTTCGTCTGTGAAATGAGTCTTTACGGCTGAAAGGCATGAAATGCCGAATCCTGTGGTTCTGGATTCGATAAGCTTACCATAGTGATATAGGTGTCCGGAAGCAAGGCGAGCCATTTGTGCGGGCGTTCCGTAAATCAGCACAATATCGGGGTCGATAGGTGCCATCTCAAGCGGGAAAATAGCTATTCCTCTGATTTCCCCGGATGGTATCGGTTCCAGTCCCAGTCCCTTTGCCGCCTTCTTTGCTAATTCAATACTGTCGAAATAGCCCATATCTAAGAAATACTCGGAAAGGGCTTTGCTGTTTTCCATTCGCTTTAAGCCTAAAGCCGCAAGGCATGGCGTACAGTTGATATCGTCCGCAACTGCACCGAGAATTCGTCCCCAACGTCTTGCCATTGTCGTCCATTGACAAAGTGAAATTTTAATCCCATACTTAGCTGGTCTGACTGCTTCTTTCGGAAGCATGTTTATATCTTTTAACAATTTTACTCCAAGAAGATAAGATTGCGGCCGAATCATCCTGGTAATTTCTTCAGAAAAGAATTTATAATCCATTTTGTTCTCCCTTTTAAATAATATCACCAATAAGGAGCTGAAAAATTGAAAAGTTCAGGTCTATGTTTGACTTTTTTATTTATAACAAAAATAAAAGGTGATAGTAAAAATTAATTTCTATATATCCTTGCTTGCAATAAAAATCAATAACCAACGTCCCTTTAAATCTTATTATTTGCCGACTAAAATACCAAGGGATGTTGTTACTAGGATGACAAGCCACCCCAAAAAGAATGTTATGGGCAAGATCATTGAGTATGTTGTGGCAGCAAATCGTGTGGGCTTTAACACACGAGGATCAATCCGCCCTCGCACGAGTTGCCGCAGTTCTTGATCAGACCTGACCAGCTCGTCTGCATCGGCTTGCCAGCGCGCATAGTAGTACTTTGACATGCGGATGATTTGAAGCCAAATAGCGGCGAAAATTATGCCCAGTGCGCATAACCCATAGACGACCCACCGCAGATCTTTTTCTAGTGCGTAAGACAGGATTGCAAGGAGACCGGTCGACGCGAGAAGCATAGCCTGGAATCGCGTCCAAGTAAGTTCGGCTTCCTTTCGAGCGGATTCGTTCAGAATACCTAGAAGCTGTATCTTGTCAGTAATGTTCATCAGATTTATCTATGCGTAGCAAGGGAAGGGGGCCAGAGCCCTTTAATTAGAGTTATTTTAAGGGCGCTGTTCCTATTTATCTTTTTCATAAATGAATCACAAATGGTTATTCAAAGTTAAACTTGTGAGCAATAGAAAGAAAGAATAATACCTTTTCACGATTAACGTTATCAAACCTTCTAATATGAAAATGCTTTAAATGGTCATAACCACTTCCTGCAAAATGGGTACGCCATAAGCCGAGTAATGCTGTCTCAGAGCCTGATAATGCCCCCTCGTGCTTTCCTTTTTTGAATGCAATGATATGATCGCTTTTTTCGTCATATTCCCAATAATCATCAAAGGGCATTACTGGAGATTTAAACAGAAATTCCCACAATCTTTTATTAGCATTTATTTTCGTATACTCTTTATATTTTTCTGAAATTTTGTTTTTTAGCAGCTTTTCAAATTTAATAATCAATTTTATAGAAAAAAGGACGTAATCGTATTGAACAGACAGCTTATCGCCTTCGGGTTTGGCCCTTTTTTCAATACCAGCGCTTTCAAGATACTGCTCATTTACAATAAGATTGTTGTGCAATAATAAATTTCTTGTTGCTTTTATTTCCTGAATATATTTCCCGATATCCTCATAATAATCTTTCCATTCCAACGATAATTGCTCTATGAAAACATCAAAATATTCTCTATAAGATTTGTACGACAATGATATTATATAATTTTCAATAGATTTGTTTAATGTTTGGATATTCATTTATTTTCATATGACCACTTTTGTATATGTGCCGAACGGTTGCATGGATCGGCGCTGTTAAGCACCCGGTCCCATGAGTAGTTAGTAAACTAAAGGGGGTCGGGTCTACGTTTGAGAAAGCGCCGATGAAAACCGGCAAGGTGTAAGGGATGAGAGTTACCGACAATGAAGGATTAGCCAACCACATTGGCCCTGAGTCATGCGTTGACGACCCGAGAGGGCGTAGCGAAGCGTTGACAGGGGAACGTGCAGG
>JANQFE010000091.1 GCA_028278025.1 Thermodesulfobacteriota bacterium
AGCATCATTGATATATATACCTGCTCCATACCCCTCAGTACTCCAGGTACAACTACCATCATTTGCATAGTTATTCTTAATTATATTATTGCTGATAATCGGGGATGTGCCATCACATTTAATTCCACCACCAAAGCAGGAACTACCGTTCTGGATCGTGAAACCATCAATTTTCGAGTCATCTGCTCCAGTCACTACCGGACCTGAACCATCACCATCAATAATAGTTTCATTTGATAAGATGTTTCTTTCTCCCGTTGCAGCATCATAGCCACCCAGCAAGACAATTCCGGAAACTAGTTCAATGTTTTCTGTGTAAGTTCCCTTTGCAACATAGATCGGCACAACTGCATCACGAAATGGTTTTTCATAATTAACAATCACAGCAGCCATATCAATTGCAGCTTCTATGGTACCTTTTGCCTGATCCCAGCTTAAACCGATATTATTATCAGTGCCATTTCCCACATCTACATATATTGCATGCACAGTAAAATCAGCCTTGCTCAGAATCAAAGAACTTTTCAACAGCTGGTCTTCATAGTTATCAAGAAAATTCAAATAAGCAGTACTTGCGCTGTCAAAATACTCTAACGTATCTGGGTCTTCCAGATAAAAATCTCCACCAAAATTTTTTTCTTTTACCCCTACATAACCAAAATCAATATCCACACAATCCTCATCATCAGCAAGCATGCAAAAAGCTTGATTGGTGGAAGCAAACCCTTTATCTTGACGAGGATACCCCAACCACATCTTTTCAAAATATAAGTACCCAAAAGGCAAATCACTATTCACCCAGTTATCATCTGGATAGCTTGAAGCACCTGCTGTCCAGCGACTATCATCATTAACCAAGCGAGTTGTATAAATCCGATCAAAGGCCGCCTGGGAAAGCCAACCATTCTCAGTTGTCTCCAGGATATAGTTTAGATTATTTGCTTTTGCAGATGCCCGCACCAAATGCATGGCAATAGTTTTTTTGGAAGCAAGAGCTCTTCGTGTTTTGTTATCAGACAAGTCCCACGTGTCTTCTTCCAGCCAGTCTTTAATATCCTCAACATCATACATATCTTTGCCGGCATTATCTGGAAACTTATGCAGATAACCATGCATCCCACCTACAACCTCAACATCAGATGTATGCATCCCAAAGCTGTTCATATCCTTTGTTTGATAAACCTGCAACTTTAAATATGGTCTTCGCGTTACACCATCATTTAACTCTGATTCGCTGCCACGGTTCATCTCATGTTTCAAATCCGCATCATACCCTGTTGCAATTTCAAAATTCGGATTATCAAGGTTCAGAAAATCTGCACTTAAATACTGATAATACCAACCTGCCTGAACCAGAGGCTGAAACTTCCCCGGTTTACGAGCGCCACTTGTATATGGCCCTCTTGAACCATCAATGAGGTTTTTGTATTCATCCATGGTATCATTGTCATAATCTGCATAATCGGGCGGATCAAGAAATAATTCAAGATCATACCAGTCTTCGATTAATAATAGTTTTTGATCCCCAGTAGTGGTTTGGTTATCAAGACCATCTATGCCATACTTGAATTCACCGAGATCACCAGAAATTGACGAGGTTCTGCCCCTTAACTTATCAACAATCATTTTTAAGGACCGTATCATACCATTTAAATTATCTGCATAAGTAAAGGAAGTGCCATCAAAGGAATACCCAGCCACAATCGTCTCAGGATTATGTCCGGAAACCAAGCCCTTCATAAAATTATTATAATTAAGACCATTACTAGTAGCGTAATCATGACCTCGGTTATCTCGAAAAAACACATCCACATAGAGACCGTCAACTCCCAGACCACCGGTTGTACCATTATCTGTAAAAGCGTAGCTATCGTCTCGGGATGAAAGGAAATATTCCATCATATATTCCTGCAGGGCATATGTCGCAGCACTGCTATAATTAACCGGTCCTTTCCTTACGTAGCCAGTGACTAAATTTGTTGATAAATAATTTTCATGAACCCCTTTTTTGGTTCGTTTATCAGTACTATTATCAAAAAAATACCTATAATTCGTCTGATTATCATCAGGAATATCACCCCATACCATCACAGGATTTAAATTTGACCCTGCAATAGTGCAATTATTTTCCTGTGCGCAAGAATAGGGTGAATCACAGCTATTGTAATTACAGGTAGTTTCAAGATCTGCCCAATCCTCATTAAACACCCAGGTTTCCAGAGGATTTCCACTATAAACTGTCTCGCCCCAGACTGTATTTATAATTTCATACTCATCTTGTCGAAGACTGTAGTCGTGATAATAGCCATCATGCCAATAGCATAGGCCAACAAAAACTCCTTTATCCTGAGCGTATTTTAGGCCTTTTTGAAGGCTCTCAAGTCCTCCATAGTCCGGATCTGGCGCTAACAAACTACCATAGTTGAACCCCCACACAAAAAATTCGGGATAATTTCCATCACCGTAATAGTCACGTGCTTTTTTCCAGCTTTCTGTAACCTCATATGGAGATTTATTTAACGTATCAACAACTGTGCCTGCTCCAAAATAATGTGATAGTAAAACATCAGCACCCATAGTCAAAGCATCATCTGTATTTTTTTTATAGATATCCTCATATGAATCTATAACAATCGTTCCCTTTTCAGTTCCATCCGGATTCCATGATTTCATCTCATGGCCATGAGGAGGTGCCCCTTGAACATGAAGACCATAATAGCCAAACAGGGCATAATAATGAAATGCATGTCCAAAATCTTCATAAACAGAATAAACATCTTTTAAAATTGAATCATCCAAATCACGCGCTTCAACAAAAGCAGCAAAGCCAACGCATAAGACCACCAGAAGCCCCACAATTGTTTTTGATATGATTTTATTGATTAGGTCTGAAAATGGGTAGATACACTTCATAAACACCTCCTTGCTTTTAAATTAGCCAGGATTTAACCGGACTTGTTTTGTGCGGAGTCTACTGTCGACTCTTCAAGAAAGTTTTTAGCGTTGCAAAATCTTCATTCATGAAGTTAAGACGGCGTGAAATTCCCATTGCAAGGGCTTTGTAAAATTTTGCTGCCATTGCGATATGGGCATCAAGCAGTTTTTGCAGGCTGTCATACGGGATGCGCAGGATTTCGGTATTTTCTATTGGCGTGCCGGTAGCAGAGCGCCTGCTTTTGTCAAAAAGGGCCATTTCCCCGACATAGGCCCCGGAACCGAGCATAGTCAGTACTTCTTCTTCCCCGGAAGCGGTTTTTTTTGTTAAGCGAATAGTTCCCAGCCGTATAATAATGAGACTGTCCCCGGGATCACCTTCATGAAAAGCACAGGCACCCGGCTTAAAAGATGATTTTTCACAAATGTTTTGTATGCGCTTCAGTTCACTGTCATCAAACTCAGCAAACAGACGGCACTGTTTTAGTTCTTCGAACATGCGCGCTCCTGTAAAAAACGATTACAGCGTTTATGCTGGTTCACCTTTATTCAAACCTGAGGAAGTATAGGATAGGCCTGCTTTTCTGTCAACAAAATCATCAAGGCCGGCACCGCAACGGTACAGTTATTAATTTTTTCTAATTATTGATAGGTGCAGGAACTTTTGCCAGTTCAGCCCCATTGCTTTTTTCAACTTTTTTCAGCTGCCAGAATCTGACATCATAAATTGAGTTAATGCTTTCGGGATGGGCACAATTTATCATGGTTAACATCTCCTGCTTTACAATCCCTTGCCCCTTGGCAAGCCACAGGTAGCCTATGCGCAGGGATTCGAATTGGATTGTTGCCGTATCAGAGATAAAAAATGAACATATCTTAAGGCAGTCTTTATACTGTCCGGCTGGAACACTCACATCCTCTGTTGCAAGAATAATGCTGGAGTATTGCAGCTCGGGCCGTGTAGGTCCGGGCTGGACCATGTTTGGCCAGCCATATGAGCGGGGATAAGAGAGCGACAGGTGATAGGAGCCCAGGCTCAAGCCGGCAGGCAGAACCAGCCCTGACTGCTCAGGGGGCGGGTATGCTGTGCAGCCGCCATAGGACGCCCAGTACGTTTGGGCCAGCCGCAGGCCTTTGTCGTCAAAATAATAATAGAACACGTCGCCGGTGTAATCTTCAAAGGGTGTGGTAACTGCATCTATAAGGCGTGCTTTTTCCTGCTTTTTTGTTTTGACAGTTACCAGCTTGTTGTTTTGGTCTTGGTATGTCCAGGTTGTGTCAGGATCAAGAGGAAAATAGTCTTGTAGATGGAAGCTTTCCTGTTTTTCTTTTTGGCGGTCTGCAAAAGATAAAAGGCAGAGGGTGTTTTGCTTACGATCTTTTTCGGTAATTATTTTAACCGGCCCAATGTTTGGGGCCAGCCATATCCGCTCTGTACTAACACCTTGAGGATTCGTGACGGTTTTTTTAATCACCAGACAGTCTTTAAACTCTTGAGACCCTGCGGTAATATCGGCATAGCCCTGCATGTGAAATGTTATCTGGCGGGTTTCAGTGCCGGTGTGCTGAAAGTTTTTCCAGCCTGTCGTGTCGGTATAGAACTTAAGGCTGGCCGAGGCTTCAATTGGTGCAGCATCAGGGTCTGTATCTATTACCCGGGGCAAAAACAGCAGGGGCTGCTCGGGAAGGTAGAACCCGTCAGGCCCGAATTCGCCGTAAATCCGCAGCCCCTCCCAGTCTTCGCGCATGCACAGCAGCCGGTTGTTGTCCTGTAGCATAATAAATACCCTGCCGGCGTTTTTCAGCCACAGGCTGCCGTTGATTGACCAGGTAGAGAACGCTTCTTTATCTGTGCGGGAAAAGTTCCAGAAGTTTCCCTGGTGTACCGGGAAATATTTCCTGATTACCAGTGCGTTTGTTTTTTCTGTCCCGATGAGCATACATAACAGAACGGTTAGTGCTAACAGTTTGCAGTTGCGGTACGCCATGTTGTCTTCCTTTGTAAGCTTTTTTTGAAAAAATAATACTGTTTGTCAGGTTCCAGTACACATAGATGTTTTATTCGTAAATATTGGCCACTTTTGGTTTGATTGCTACGGACTACTACAGCGTCACACTTTAATTTGTCAGTTGATCGGTGAAGGGGGCCAACGTATGAAAGCACAATGTTAATATCCATGAGGAGCTATTGTCAAATGTTGTGTACGGTTAGGCGGCAATCCTCTCCATGCCATCAACAAATTTGACTCCCTCAATCACTTTTCCCAGCTTATCTATCC
>JANQFE010000094.1 GCA_028278025.1 Thermodesulfobacteriota bacterium
TTTATTCATCAAGTTCTAATTCTAATTGTTGTTTTTCAATCTTTTCCTGTTCACGAATGTAGGTTCTTATGGCTGTTTCATCAAGTCCAACGGTACTGACACAATATCCGCGTGCCCAGAAGTGCAGTCCTGTTACGCGAGGCTTTTCCAATATGTTGCGGTGGATGCGCACTGCGCTTTTGCCTTTTATGTATCCTATCACAAATACTATGCTGAATTTCGGGGGCACCTTCAGGCACATGTGTACGTGGTCTGCCATCAGGTGCCCTTCCAAAAGTTCAACGCCTCTTTGTCTGCACAGATCTCTTATTATCTGGCCCACTTTTCGCTTTACCTGTCCGTACAATCTCCTCTGTCTATATTTCGGTACGATCACTACATGGTATTTGCAATCCCATCGCACATGCGATAAACTGTTCCACTCATGCATAGGCTTTTCCTCCTTGTCCCTCAAGGGGCTTTCCCGGTGGAAAAGCCTATATTATTTCTCCCCGGATCGGTAGAACCTCTCCGGGTCCACCGCCAGAGGCGGTGGGTTTAGTTAGAAACTAAAAAATGACCAAGTAAGAATCGAAGGTAACATTGATTCATCCCAAAAGATTGTTACTTGGGTAACATTGATTGTGTCAGTAGTTGTTGTCTTAATTGGGGCTTTTTTCTCCAAGATATTTCTAGAACTATATTCAAATTACAGAGTAATTTGTGCCAGATATCCAGAAGTAAAACCTCCAGTTAAGGATAATGATGCCTAACATCGCTGCTTCACGAGGACCGCTCGTACCTCGCGGCCTGTGAGCAACCCGGTAGGAAAACAATGAAGCCAGGAAGATCACTTGAAAAGCTTGTTGCATACCTTGAAAAACATTTTGCTGGCTCTGATGCTGTGACTGTTGAATCACCTAAACGTCTTCCAGATAAAACAACAGGTAAAAAACGAGAGCATGATGTGGTTTTAACTGTAAAATCTGGCCATCATATAATGATAGTGGCGATCGAATGCAGGGACCGAAGTCGACCAGTAGGAGTGCCACAAGTTGAAGCTTTCGCAAAAAAATGTTCAGAAACACACGTCAATAATGGTGTAATAGTTTCGCCCTGCGGCTTCACATCAACAGCACTGACCAAATCCAAAGCTCTTGGAATCCGATGTTTATCTCTGGATCAAGTCGAAACACTTCCATGGACAATTCCTAATCTGGAAATAAATCAAATCCATTCCTTATACAAGCACTTTGATTTTAAAATTATTCCGGAAGAGGATTTTAAAAGTAAACCCAGAATGTTTGATATCTTGGATGAGCATGGAAATACAGTAACAATTGAAGTCCTGAGAAATAGCATATTCAATGCTATAAAAAATCACGGCCCTAAACCTGAAAATCAACAGACCGGAGAAAGAATCCAAAAGTTCAAAATCATTATTCCAAATCTTACGATCATTGATAAAGACACAGGAATCGCAAAAAACGTCAAATATATTGACACCGAGGTTAAAATTGAAACGACAATAACAAAGACTCCGTTTGTCTTTCAAGAATATAAAGATACAGCGGGTAAAGAAGCAATCGCGGAATTGGCAATTGCAAAAGTGAATTTTGGTCGTGTTAAAGGAAGAATGGTCATAAATCACAAGCTTGAAAAAGGCGGAGAGATAGCCTTTATTCCAGATGCAGATAAACCAAATTCATCAAATAGAAAAAAATAACTTGCAATGCCACCAATCTATAAAATTTACCGAACCACCGCCTTGAGCTGTTGCTCTCGCTTTCTTGTTCCTGTGCTTGCTGATAAACCGTTTTACGATTTAAAAAAAATATATTTCCCGACACGCCCTGATTTGCGCGAGCTGGAACAAGACGCTCGAGCAGTTCCCGATGTATCGGGACAGCTCAGCTCCGCGTTATATCAAAACATGAATAAATATTTTAAAGCATAAATATGACTCTTAAGCTTAAAAGACGAAGAATTCCAAAGCGGCCACCTCACATAGATTCTCTTAAAACAAATTTTCAAGAAATAAATAGGATTCTCGAAATTCATGGTGAAATCTCAGGAAGTGGTCCCGGATATAAACACAATGTTCAGGTTCTCAATAAAAGTGCCGTTGTATTGCTTCTTGCCTGTTGGGAAGCTTACATTGAAGATCTTGCAGAAAATTCATTCAATTTTATGTTGTCTAAATCAAAGCAACCGAACGTATTTCCTGACCATGTACTTGCTATTGCTGCTAAAGAAATAAAAAAAAGTAATAGTGATATATGGAAATTAGCCAACATGGGATGGAAAACAATAATGGAATCACATAAAAACACAATACTAGAAAAATACACTGTTCAAGGAGCATTCAATACACCAAATCCTAAAAACATCGACACTCTTTTTTCAAATTTAATAGGTTTTACCTCAATATCAAGAACATGGTATTGGCGAGCTATGTCCATTGATAACTCAAAAAAAAAGCTTGAAAGACTAATTGATCTCAGGGGAAGTATCGCACATAGGGTTCAATCATCGAGAAAAGTAACAAAAGCACATGTAACAGATTGCAAAGGATTCATTTTTAGATTGGCTATTATTTCAAATAATAGAGTTGTCAAATATATTGAAGATAAGATTGGTGTTAAACCTTGGCGTACACTTAGGTATCGAAAAACTAGATAATTAAATAATATATATAATTGGGTCAATAATTGATAATATAATGGGGTCGGACCTGGGTAACTATATGTAATAGTAAAATAAAATGCAAAAATTGACCTGTTTTTAGGCCTTAGAAGCTCAATTTCAGGTACAAAATGGGGGGGTTATGAAAAAAAGGGGAACATGCCATGAGCAAATAAGCATTAAGAAGCAAAAAACAAAACTGGGCATAGGTCTTTCAAACAGGAAAGTCATAAATAAAAACGGGAACCAGTTTAGTCTCCGGGAGTCGTTGATTCCATACAAGGCTGATTTTGATACCCAAAATGGCCATCTAAGCATTCAAAACAGGTACTTTTGGAGCTATTGTTAAGTTTTTCCAATACATTAAACGGGTCCGACCCCGATTAGTCTCGATTAGTACTCTTTCGCATTAATCTGAGAAATGGAGTAGCAAAGATGGGAAATGAAGTAATCCTGCAATGTCCTACATCAATATTGGGCGATATATCAACATCTATAGCGGCAAGCGCAGCGATCGTTGCCGCTGTTTGTGCTTATCTCAGCTACCGCCTTTCAAAAAGAATTTATGATGAAATCAAGAGCGATGAAGTGATTATTCCAGGCCCTTTGCATCATCCTGGCTTGCAGGTATGCGATCACGATAAATGCGTTCTTAGGTGTGCAGTGTTCAACAAGTCTCAAAGAAAAGCCTACATCAAATCTGTAGAAGCATTCGATTCGAAAAACGTGAGAATTAGAATCACCTGGTCGGACGGTATGGACCATCTTGGCAACATTATTAACCCCACCGGGCTTCTCGGCATCATAGACACCATTAATCTGTGCATACGCAGAGATGACGGAGAAGAATTTGGGAAAACAAAGGTCTTTATTCAGCACTCCTTTAGCTCAAGAAAGATTGAAATTGTATATGACCCTTACGCGGAATGGATGAATGACAGCAATAACAGTTAACAAGCGGTTGAAGATGGATCGGCAAATCCGCTGCGCTCCTTTGCATCTATAATGGGGTCGGACCCGGGTAACGATTTGTAAAAAGGTACCGGATCGGAATGATTTATGAGTTTTTACAATATGCTGTCGAGGTCCGACCTCACTACTTGCACCTCTATTCATCCTACACTTGTTCCGCGCAAAAACGCAAATTATTCTCGCACGTATAACACACGCATGCACATTGATAAAATTATATGCTGATTGAAAATTTGGATGTATTGCAGGAATGCACAAACTGATTGGAATCGGTGCCAAGCGCATTCTCCTTTGACGACTGGCAAAGCCGGATTTATTCTCCGGTTTTTAAAAAAAATGCCTGGTCTTTTTTAACAATTGCCATGCCGGCCAAGCAGCAAAAAATGCCGTTATGATGGCAAAAATACTGCTTGAGAAAACTTCCGCATACCCCTAACGATGGTCGTTGTCGGATTTCACTTCTGTTCTACCCGACGGGCTAAGATGATTAAAATACCAATAAAATTTTTTAAAATATTCCAGTAATTAATATAAAAAATGCTTGACACATTATTATTTCTAATCTACTATCCTAATAGATTTATGGGAGTAATTAGGAATTGCTATGAAAATATCTACAAAAAGTCGTTATGGTACCAGGGCAATGATGGACATTGCTCTTCACGGTGATACAGGACCTTCCATGCTCAAAGATATTGCCGAAAGACAGGACATATCACCTAAATACCTGGATCATATCCTGTCAAGCCTGAGAAAAGCCGGGTTGGTTAAAAATATCCGCGGTAAAGGGGGTGGTTATACCCTGACACGACCCGCCTATGATATTAACATGAAAGATATTATTATGGCTGTTGAGGGTTCGCTGGCACCGGTGGAGTGCGTTGACAATCCTGATTTATGCAACAGGGTCAGGATGTGCTCCACAAGAGATGTCTGGGCAAAAATGAAAGAGGCCATGGAAGATGTTCTTGCTGCAACCACACTGCAAAATCTTATAGAAAATCAGAACAAAAAAATAGGTCCGCCAACAGATTATATTATTTAAGTGTTTAGTTAATTGCATACTACGAAACATTCTTCGTTTAGAATTGTTACAGTCGTTTAAAACCATAAAAGATTTAAATGTATAAATACAAACTATAGATTAAGGTATCATCATGGCAGAGAAACGAATTGCGCAAGATATTACTAAGCTTATCGGGAATACTCCGCTTGTATATCTTAACCGTATTACCGAGGGATGCAAGGCTCGTATTGCCGGAAAGCTTGAATTTTTCAATCCCTGCTCCAGTGTAAAAGACCGCATTGGTGTCAGCATGATTGAAGCAGCGGAAGCAAAAGGTGAGTTACAACCAGACAGTATTATTATTGAACCCACCAGCGGTAATACAGGCATAGGACTTGCCTTTGTCTGTGCTGCCAAGGGGTACAAACTGATTATAACTATGCCTGACACCATGAGTATCGAGCGCCGACAACTGCTGAGTTTTTTTGGTGCTGAAATCATATTAACACCTGGCAGCGAGGGTATGGCGGGAGCAGTGAAAAAAGCTGAGGAGCTGGCTTCACAAAATCCCCGCTACATCATGCCTCAGCAGTTCATGAATCCGGCGAACCCTGAAATCCATCGCAAAACAACTGCCAATGAGATCTGGAACGATACCAATGGAGAAGTTGATATACTTGTATCCGGAGTAGGTACCGGCGGGACCATAACAGGGGTTTCGGAAGTCATAAAAGCAAAAAAACCTGAATTCAAGGCTATCGCGGTTGAACCTGAAGAATCACCGGTGCTTTCCGGTGGGCAGCCCGGCCCACATAAAATTCAAGGTATTGGTGCAGGGTTTGTCCCGGATATACTGAATACGAATATCATTGATGAAATTATAAAGGTTAACAGTACTGATGCTGGTGAAATGGCCCGACAGCTTACCAAGAAAGAAGGCATTCTTGCAGGAATATCTTCCGGTGCAGCTGTACATGCAGCAATTGAGGTTGGCAAACGAAGCGAAAATGAGGATAAACTTATTGTAGTTGTCCTGCCTGACGCTGGTGATCGCTATCTCAGCACCTGGCTGTTTCAGCAATAAACTATAAAATTCAATTTTTTGGAGGATTATATGCCAAAAACCATTAAGGAAATTAACGAGAAAATAAAAAAGGGCAATGCAGTTGTGGTAACTGCAGAAGAAATCATAGATATCGTAGCAGAGAAAGGTACTAAAAAAGCAGCCAAAGAAGTCGATATAGTCACGACCGGAACATTTGGACCGATGTGTTCATCAGGGGCTTATTTTAATATTGGCCATACCAAGCCCCGTATAAAACTGGGGGGCGGGACCTGTTACCTGAATGACACGACGTGTTACACCGGTTTGGCAGCGGTTGATATTTATATCGGCGCAACCGCTGTCCAGGAGGATGATCCGAAAAATTCAGTTTTTCCGGGTGTGTTCAAATACGGCGGCGGCCACGTCATTGAGGATCTTGTTGAGGGTAAAAGCGTTGTTTTGAGGGCCTCGACTTATGGAACCGATTGTTACCCTCGAAAAAAACTGGAGACGCTGATTAGTCTTAGGGATATGAACGAGGCTGTGCTGTTTAATCCCAGAAACTGCTATCAAAATTATAATATAGCAGTCAACCTCTCGGACAAGGTTATCTACACCTACATGGGAACTCTCAAGCCCCACCTGGGCAATGCCAATTACTGCAGTGCCGGACAGCTCTCTCCCCTGCTTAACGATCCCCTGTATAAAACAATCGGTATTGGCACAAGAATTTTTCTGGGTGGCGGAGAAGGATATGTTGTCTGGCAGGGAACTCAGCATAACCCTGGTGTAAAACGCAAAAAAAACGGGCTTCCCCAAACTCCTGCCGGCACACTGGCAGTTATGGGAGATCTCAAACAGATGAGCTCAGAGTGGTTAAGAGGTGCCAGCTTCACAGGATATGGATCAACCCTGAATGTCGGCATCGGGATACCCATTCCCATTTTAAATGAAGAAATTGTAAAATACACGGCTGTCAAGGATGAGGATATCACTGCTCCGATTGTTGATTACAGCAAAGCATACCCGGAAGTTGTTCCGGGCAGTGTTGGTGAGGCATCCTATGCCCAGCTAAAAAGCGGCTCTATTAACATTAGCGGCAAAGAAGTACCGACCGGCGGCATTTCAAGTTACAGCAAAGCAGTAAAAATAGCCCAGCTGCTCAAAAAAAGAATAACATCCAAAAAGTTTTATCTTACTGAGCCTGTTGCCCTGATCCCGTCAGTTAAGTCGGGGATCAATTTTAAACTCTTGAATGAACGCCCTGTAAAACGAAAATAATACTACTGTTTTTTCAATTCAGAGGAGTACACACGCATGGCAAAAAAAAGAATCGTTTTGACTTTTCCGCCCACCCTGGTGGGTCAGCCGATAACATATCATTTGGTGAAAGACTATGATCTTATGATGAACATTTTGCGAGGTGTGGTAACACCAAATGAAAAGGGCCAGCTTGTCGTAGAACTGGTAGGCAAGCAAAAGGCCCTGGCCGAAGGTATCAATTATTTAAAAAGTCTGGGCGTGGAGACCCAATCTCTTGCCCACGACATTAAATGGCATGAAGATAAATGCACACACTGTACAGCCTGCATACCAACATGTCCAACCCAGGCCATGTCAGTAAATAGAGACACCATGGAGGTATCCTTTATAAAGGAGCACTGTATCGCCTGTGAGCTGTGTGTTTCCGTATGCCCTTTCAAGGCCCTGGAAATTCAGTTCTAAAGGAGAACCTGTTGTCTGTTGAAGAAAGCAGGGGCATTCGAAAACTGTTTCGGGCCGCGTTCCTGAGGAGCAAGAGATAATGAAGATTGCAGACTCGATGACGGACCTGGTAGGCCGAACCCCCCTTGTCTGGCTCAAAAGGATCACTAAGTTCAATATAGCCGCAAAACTCGAATCCTTCAACCCCGGCGGCAGCCTCAAGGACCGCATTGGTCTCAGCATGATAGAGGATGCAGAGTCAAAAGGGATTTTAAAGCCCGGTATGACAATTATCGAGCCGACCAGCGGTAATACCGGTATAGCCCTGGCCTGGGTTGCAGCAATTAAAGGATATGATTTGATCCTGACTATGCCGGAAGAGATGACGCCTGAACGTAGGATGCTGCTTTCAGCTTTGGGGGCTACAGTCATCTTAACTGATCAATTGGCCGGAATGGGCGGCGCAATTGCCAAAGCCAATAGCCTGGCACAAGAGCTGGGTAATGCTTTTATTCCCCGGCAGTTTGAAAATGAGGCCAATCCGGAGATACACAGGCGTACAACAGCACCGGAAATCTGGGATGATACAGACGGCAGAGTCGACATCTTTATAGCCGGGGTCGGAACAGGGGGAACGATTACCGGGGTTGCCCATGAGTTAAAAACGCGCAATCCGGAGGTAAAAATTATTGCTGTAGAGCCGCAAACATCAGCAGTGCTTTCCGGTGGCAAGCCGGGATCTCACATGATACAGGGTATAGGCGCCGGTTTTGTTCCCAAGGTGCTTGATCGTACTGTTATTGACGAAGTTATAACAGTATCCGATACCGACGCATTTCAGATGACCAAGAAACTGCTGCGCAAAGAGGGCATAATCTGCGGTATCTCATCCGGTGCCGCAACTCATGCTGCATTGCAGGTAGCCCGGCGGTCTGAAAACAAAAACAAGTTCACGGTTGTTGTTCTGCCGGATACAGGCGAAAGGTACCTGAGCACAACCCTTTTTGAAGATTAGCCGGTGGTCAGCAGTTCGTTGTTAGTTGAAAAAATAATCAAATTGTTCCTGTGGCAACTGACAACGCACAACAAACAACTAGCGTATTTTTATTTACATAAACACTTACAACATGCTGTTTAAAAATATCACCCATATAAAAACAGATATCTTAATCATCGGTGGTGGCACTGCCGGTTGTATGGCGGCTATCTTTGCCAAGCGCAAAACGCCACACCTTGATATCACTATTATTGAAAAAGCCCATATAAAACGCTCAGGATGTCTGGCTATGGGGCTGAACGCGGTTAACGCTTACCTGGTTAACACAACACCTCAGGAGTATGTAGAATATGTAAAACGTGACAATTATGATGTGATACGATCTGATCTGGTTCTCTCTATTGGCGAACGCCTCAACCGTATGACCCATTTTTTGGAAGAGCTGGGCGTACCATTTCCTAAGGGTGAAGACGGAAAATACATTGCACGTTCAGAACGTTCAATCGTAATGTATGGCGAACATCTTAAGCCCATACTGGCTGAAGCAGTCGCAGCCCACGGCATACAGGTGTGCAATAGGACGCCGGCATACAGACTTTTAAAAGATGCCGGCAGTGATACGGTTGTCGGCGTTGCCGCTTTTAATATCCGCTCAAATGAAATCTATATAGTAAAGGCTAAAGCTGTGCTTATGTGCACTGGCGGTGCAAGCGGAATATATCGGCCGTCAAACCCGGGTCTTGCCCGCACTAAAACCTGGTACTGCCCCTATAATGCCGGATCAGGCCTTGCCATGGGTCTGCGTGCCGGGGCTGAAATGACTTCATTTGAAATGCGCTTCGTAGCACTGCGAACAAAGGATGTAATCGCGCCTACCGGCACTCTGGTTCTGGGCACTAAAATGCCTCAATGTAATGCACGCGACGAAAAGTATATCAGAAAAAAACAGGATATGCTGGGCAGAGGTCTGACGACCTGTGAAAGGCTGCAGTTTACTATAGCTGAACATGAGAAAGGCAGGGGGCCCTGTTATATTGATGTCAGTGCGCTTAATTCAAAGCAGTATAAGGAGCTGGTTGAGAGTTATCTGAACATGGCCCCCTCAATTGTGCTTGACCTGCTTGAAGATCCTGCCCACCCGCGAACCCATATCGAGATATGCGGATCTGAGCCCTATATTAATGGTGGACACGGCATGGCCGGATTCTGGGTTGATACATACAGACGTACAACATTGGATGGGCTATATGCAGCCGGAGATGTGGCTGGAGGAGCTCCCAAAAAATACATCTCCGGCTGTTTTGCAGAAGCAGAAATAGCAATTGAAGATATTCTGCAGAGGTGGTCTTCATTCCAGGAGCCGAAAATTGATCAAGCGGTTATTGAACAGGCTGCAAATGATATCCGTACCCCCCTTAATTCCGAAGGCTGCATAACCTTTAATGAACTTGAAGACCGGCTGCAGAAAATAATGGAAGAATATGCCGGAGGAAGTACCCAGAATTACGAAACAAGCCGGGATAAATTGCTGATTGCCCGCAAGCTTCTTGCCGCACTTTCCCAGAGTGCCGGGGATGTCCGGGCAACAGATGGCCACAGTTTAATGCGTGTTCATGCCACCCTGGAGAGAACACTGTTAGCCAGAGTACTGGTTGAACATATGCTGGCCCGGCGCGAGACCCGCTGGCCCTGTTATCAAACCCGGCTGGATTTTCCTGTCCGCAATGATCTGGAATATAAACTGTTTATCAATTCACGCATGGTAGGGGAGGAAATTCAGGTGGTTAAAAGAAACCTTCAATCCCCCTATGCATTGTTAACGAAGGAAGGCAAAGCAGCATGACTGTCCGCATTAACTATAAGTTATGTAACGGCTGCCCCAAGAAACCCGAAGCCTTTTGTGAGGAAATTTGTCCGGGCGACCTTTTTTTCAGGCAGCACGGCAAAGCAGCTCTGCGAGAACCGGCAGACTGCTGGGACTGCTTTGCCTGTGTAAAAGCATGCCCCCGTTCTGCGCTTTCAATTGAACTGCCGTTTCAAATATCAGAGACTAAGAACAGCTTGACCGCCCGATTTAAAAAGGATCATATTATCTGGAAACTCTGCGACCGTTATGGAAAAAAACTTACTACCCACACTATTCCCAACAGGTCAAAATCAACGGTTAGCAAACCGGCAGATGCCCCCATAAAAAAAGATAGTCCTCCGGAATAGTGTGGTGCTGGGAGAATGTTATAGTATAATAGGATAATAACATATTATCATTGCAGTCAATAAAATTCCAACCGAGTTTTTTGTGTGAAAGACAATAACAATGGACAACACTTACAAACCATACTTTCCTTGTACGGCCTTACCAGACGATCCAACATTATCCAAACTCGCCGGCCTCTATCCACAGAGACAGGAGGGGCAGTGGATGCAACGCATAAAGATATTGGGGGGTGAACTCACCAGCGACCAATGGACAGCACTTGCTGAGCTTAATAGTCGCTTTACACCATCAGCTCCTCTACAACTCACAACCAGACAGGATATCGAGTTTCATAATGTAACCGCAGATAACGTGCCGCTGCTGCAAGATGAACTTGCCAAAAACGGACTTACTGGACTGGGGGCATGCGGTGACACACTTAGAAACATAACGCTTTGTCCCGGCAACGGCTTATGCCAGGATAAAGTAGACTTCTCCGGTGCTGCCCGGAGCGTGCAGCAGATATTGAAAAACTATTCTGAGATCTACGATCTGCCCCGTAAATTTAAAATAAGCTTTTCCGCCTGTTCCAAAGCATGCGCCCAGCCCTGGATCAACGACCTTGGATTTGTTGCTGACATACATAATGGGCAAATCAGCATAAATCTTATAGGGGCTGGTTCTTTGGGAGCTCGTCCTGCCACCGGGATCATTATTAAAGAAGATATACCGGTTCAGGATATCCCGATCTGGGCTCTGGCAGCAGTACGCCTTTTCAATATACACGGCAATAGAAAAGTCCGCAGCAAGGCGCGCCTGCGGCATGTGAGAGAGCGTTTAGGCGATGCTGTTTTCTTAGAATCACTCACCAGAGAATTTGAAGACTGTAAAGGGCAGGATATGCCCGTCACGGCACCCCTAACCTTGTCAAAACGCGGGTATCAACTCGTCGCGGAGCTCAACTTCCCGCTTGGCCATATTGAACCGCAAGCAGCCGAGGCCATTGCCACATTGATGGATGATGATCATTCTATTATAGCTCGAATTCAAAACCACCATCGGATTGCCCTTTTTGCAAAAAACCCTGATTCGGCCCTGTACAACATTAAGGCTGATTCCCGGGTGTGCGGCTTTGTCTCAGGTCCTGATATAGCAGCCTGTCCGGGAACTGCCTATTGCAAGCATGCACTTGTCAACACCCATACGGTAGAAAATGAGCTTCGCAACAGACTGCCGGAAGTTAAAAATAATTCAATTCGTATATCAGGGTGCCCAAACGGGTGTGCCCACTCAGCCGTAGCCCATATCGGCTTGGCCGGGCGGATTAAAAAGGATAGTTCCGGAAACAGGGTTGAAGGATTTCATGTCTATACCGGTGGCGGAATGGGCATGTCGCCGGTTTTGGCAGAAAGCCATACCCCTTTTGTTCCTGCAACACAGATAGTTGACAAGATTTTACAGATATATGTATGATAGTATCTACTGACAATAAACAGTTTAGTTAAAAAATAAAAAGCAGGAACCATCTATGACCCTTTCTGAAAAAGAGCTGACCCGATACCACCGTCAGATGATTATCTCTCACTGGGGGGAGTCCGGCCAGAAAAAGCTTCGTACTTCAACAGTGTTCATTGCCGGAGCCGGTGGCCTGGGATCACCTGTAGCAATCTATTTAGCAGCCGCAGGAATAGGCACAATCAGGATTTGTGATTATGGTAAGCCTGAACTTTCAAATTTAAACCGTCAGATTCTTCATGGTGAACAGGATATTGGCATAAACAAAGCACAATCAGCCAATGAAACATTGCAGGACATCAATCCTCATGTTACTGTTGAACCGCTCATGAGCAAAATTACAGAAGAAACTGTCGGTGAACTGGTCGGTGAAAGTGATATTATTCTGGACTGTCTTGACAATTTTCCAACCAGGCATATTCTCAATCGCCATGCAGTTCAATGCAGCATTCCTTTGATACATGCAGGCATCCATGGGCTCTCAGGCCAGCTTACTTTCATTCATACTCCTGAAACCCCCTGCCTCAACTGTATCTTCCCGGGCTCAACACCAAGTGAAATTTTTCCTGTGGTGGGGGTTACCCCGGGAGTTATCGGACTTCTGGAAGCAACCGAGGCTATTAAATGGCTCATCGGGATTGGGAAAAACTTAAAAGGCCAGCTTTTAATATGGGATGGGGAGGAGATGCTGTTTCAAAAAGTTGCAGTTAAAAAAGACCCGAATTGTCCTATATGTAAACAATAAGTTTTTTTATTGGATTTCAGGGAGGATATGTATATGACCAGCCTAGCCCTTGCTGACAGTGAAAAAGAGCGTTATCATCGCCAGATGATATTTGAAGGTTGGGGAGTAGAGGCCCAGAAACGACTTAAGAATTCCAAAGTTTTTGTAGCCGGAGCCGGGGGGCTCGGAAGTCCTGTATCTATCTACCTGGCTGTTGCAGGGATCGGAACCATTCGCATCTGTGATTTTGGTGATCCGGAGCTTTCAAACCTTAACAGGCAGATACTTCACGACGATTCACGCATAGGTATAAACAAAGCGCTGTCAGCACAAAAAACACTTACAAATATCAATCCTGATATACTGGTTGAGGCCCTGCCGGACAAGATTACAGAAGAAACGGTTGGTGAAATGGTCGGCCAGGCCGACCTTATCGTTGATTGTATGGATAATTTTGAAACCCGTCATATTTTAAATCGGTTTGCAGTAAAAAACAGTATCGCCATGGTGCATGCAGGTGTTTATGGTATGCAGGGTCAAATAACATTTATAAAAACCCCTGAGACGCCGTGTCTTTGGTGCATACAACCCGGCTCACCACCCCCTGTAATTTTCCCTATTGTAGGAGCTACTGCAGGCATTGCAGGCTGCATTGAAGCTCTTGAGGCAATTAAGTATCTAAGCGGCGTCGGCTCAACATTGATGGGTACATTGCTTGTATGGGATGGCAGCAGGATGAAGTTTAACCACCTGCCACAGCAGAAAAATCCTGAGTGTCCGGTATGCGGCGGCACTGCGTAACAACTCACAACCCGAAAAAATAGTGTGCACCCCTGATGTAGTCTATCAGAACCAACTCTAAAAACCTCTGTCATGTACACAGAGCAGGCAGATTAGCTTATAGTATTTTGCAGCCACTGGCTGCCTTTTTACTTAGTATGAATATAAATAATATCACGGTTGCTGTCGGTATGAGCGGCGGGGTCGACTCCTCGCTTGCAGCAGTCCTTCTGCAAAGAGAAGGTTACAAGGTAATCGGGATAACAATGGCTATTTACAGCGGCAATGAATCTCCTGGTCAAGCAGCGGGACACGCCTGCTACGGTCCCGGTGAACAGGATGACATAAAAAAGGCTGAGGACGTTTGTGCTTTTCTGGGCATCCCCCATTATGTTGTTGATCTGAAGGAAGAATACAGGAAGTGTGTGCTTGATTATTTTACCCATGAGTATCTTACCGGCAAAACACCCAATCCCTGCACACGCTGTAACCCCGTACTGAAATTCGGCTTTATGCTTGATAAAGCACGCCAGGCTGGTATTGCGTTTGACCTTTTTGCAACCGGACACTATGTACGGATTTATTATGATGAAAACAGCGGCAGACACATTCTGAAAAGAGCTGTTGATCATAAAAAGGATCAGTCATACTTCCTGTACGGCCTTCAAAAGCAACTGCTTCCCCGGCTGCTTTTTCCATTGGGGAGGCTTACCAAACAAACAGTGCGGCGGCTTGCAAAAGATTTGGAGCTGCCTGTCTCCAACCGGCCGGAAAGCCAGGACTTTGTCGAGGACGGAGATTATGCCGAATTGTTTGACAGGGACCTGATACAGCCGGGCAAAATAGTTGACTCTGACGGCAAAAAACTTGGAAGTCACCGGGGAATCATTTATTACACAATTGGCCAGCGTCGCGGCCTTGGCATTGCCCATAGCGAACCGCTTTATGTCATTGATATAGATGCAAAAAACAATATCATTACAGCTGGTCCCAAACAGAAGCTGTATTCAGACAGCCTGGTTGCAGAGCATACTAATTTTCTTTCAATCCCTCGTCCTCGCAAACCAATGCAGATAAAAGCAAAAATACGGCATAATCACGTTGCTGCCCATGCCACACTGATTCCCCAGTCAGCCAATGCTGTTACCGTCACTTTTGACAAACCGCAGCTTTCCATTACACCGGGCCAGGCAGTTGTTTTCTATCACGATGACATTGTGCTGGGCGGGGGAACCATCACACAGCGATTATAGCTTATGAACAACACAACCAAACTTGATTCACTAAAACATATTCTGGTTGATCTTAAAAGCGTTCTGGTAGCCTTCTCGGGAGGAGTTGACAGCACACTGCTGCTCAAGGTTGCCAGGGACGTGTTAAAGGACCATGTTGTAGCAGCCACTGCAGTCTCTGCCCTCACCCCGTCTCATGAGAAAGAGACCGTCAGAGAAATTGCCGAGCTTCTATCTGTACGGCATGTTATTGTCAGCGTGGATGCGCTTGCACTGCCCGAGGTAGCAGCCAACACACCTGATCGCTGTTACTGGTGTAAAAAGGCCATCTTTAAGGAATTTACTGCCCTGCAAAAAAAGTATAAGGCAGCCTGCATTATAGACGGCTCAAACTATGATGACACCGGTGATTACAGGCCCGGCATGCGCGCCCTCAAAGAGCTGGGGATACGAAGCCCCTTGCGGGAAGCAGGCCTGAGGAAAGATGAAATACGCAAACTTTCTAAAAGTATGGGGTTGCCCACATGGAATCTTCCCTCGCTTGCCTGCCTTGCCAGCCGTTTTCCTTATGGAACCAGGATAACCGCAGAGGCCCTCAGGCGCGTCGACCAGGCTGAAGCGTTTCTTCGCAGATTCGGGTTTTCTCAGCTCAGAGTGAGACACCACGGGGATACAGCCCGCATTGAGGTTCCCCGGGAGGATATGCCAAAATTACTTGACCCCAGAACACATAAAGAAATTATCGATTATTTCAAATCCTTAGGCTATACTTATATAACACTTGACCTTGCAGGCTATAGAACCGGCAGCATGAATGAAGTCCTGAACACGCAACAGAAGAAAGAATACAGTTGAATACGGGAGGAATGTAAGCAACAATGAATACCACGACACTTGTAGAAAAAATTGAAATGCTTAAAAAACAGCGCAATGCAGTTATCCTGGCCCATAATTATCAAAGGGATGAAGTACAGGAAATTGCCGACTTTACCGGCGACTCCCTGGGCTTAAGCAGAACGGCCAGCAAAACAGATGCTGATGTAATCGTTTTTTGCGGTGTCCATTTTATGGCTGAGACGGCCTCAATACTTTCTCCTGAAAAAACCATCCTTATGCCTGACCTTGATGCAGGATGCCCTATGGCAAATATGATTACTGTAGATGACCTGCGCGGCCTCAAACAAGAGCACCCTGATGCTAAAGTTCTGGCCTATGTGAATTCGTCTGCTGATGTAAAGGCTGAAACGGATATCTGCTGTACTTCCTCAAATGCCCTGAAAGTGGTAGAAAAATTACAGGATGCAAACGAAATAATTTTCATCCCTGACAAATATCTGGCAACCTATGTAAGTTCACAGACCGGCAGGAAATTTATCTTGTGGAACGGGTACTGCCCCACGCATGTTAAGATTCGCCCTGAAGATATTCAGCGCCAGCGTGAAGCTCACCCCCATGCTAAAGTTGTCGTACACCCCGAGTGTATCCCCCAGGTAACCGACCTGGCAGACGCAGTTCTTTCCACAACAGGGATCTGCAATTATGCCAAAGAATCAGATGCTGATGAAATAATTGTGGGTACCGAAGTCGGAGTGCTGTATCGACTACGCCAAGAAAACCCTGAAAAAATCTTTTACCCGGCTTCGGAACAGGCCGTTTGTCCCAACATGAAAAAAACCACCCTTGAGAAGGTCCTCTGGTCGCTGGAAAAAATGCAGCATGAAGTCAGAGTCCCGGAAAACATCCGTACTAAGGCTAAAGGCGCAGTGGACAGGATGGTTGAAATTTTATGATATGAAGGTTTCAGGAGGCTGTTGCAGTTTGAATAATGCGTAATACTTTTCAAAAAAATTCGACGTTTCATTTGCTTACCCTGGCATGGATACACTATTGTTTGAGTTTTAACAATTTAAATTCCTCTATCGTACAATACAGAACCGGAACCACAAGTATCGTAATAATAGTAAAGAACATTCCACCAAATGAGGGAATAGCCATAGGCACCATTATGTCTGAGCCCCGGCCGCTTGAGGTGAGCACAGGCAGCAGGGCCAGCATTGTTGTGGCAGTTGTCATCAAACAGGGCCGTACGCGTCGCAAGCCTGCCTCAATGGTTGCTTGACGGATTTTTTCAATTGAATCCGGCTTGTTTCTGCCAAAGGACTGATTGAGATAAGTTGCCACGACCACCCCGTTATCTGAGGCTATTCCAAACAGAGCCAGGAAGCCCACCCAGACAGCCACGCTTAGATTGACAGGATGCACCTGAAAAAGATCGCGCATGTTTGTACCAAACAAGGAAAAATCAAGAAACCCTTGCTGCGCATACAGCCAGATCATAATAAATCCTCCTGCCCATGCCACAATAATTCCCGAAAAAACCAGCAGGGTTGTCAGGGCTGATCTAAACTGGAAATATAATATGAGAAAGATAATGAAAAGTGCCAGGGGCAGAATAACTGCCAGCCTCTTTTGGGCCCGCACCTGGTTTTCATAGCTGCCTGCAAACGCAAAACTCACCCCTGCCGGCACCACAAGTTCCCCGTCTGTAATTTTTTGCTGCAAAAATTCCTGGGCCTGCTCAACAACATCAACCTCGGCATACTCAGTTTTTTTATCAAAAAGCACATACCCTGTAAGAAAAGTATCTTCACTTTTTATCACCTGGGGACCACGAATGTAGCGGATTTCTGCAAGCTGGATAAGCGGAATCTGAGCACCGTTTGCAGCAGGAACCAGGATTCTGCCGAGATCTTCGATACTGTCGCGCAGCTCCCGCAGGTAGCGAATTCTTACCGGATAACGCTCACGCCCTTCCACGGTCGTGGTAATACGCCTGCCGCCGATTGCCACCTCTATTACTTCCTGGACCTGAGCCAGTTTGATACCATAGCGGGCAATCGCTTTGCGGTTGATGTCTATTTCAAGATACGGTTTGCCCACAATGCGGTCGGCAATCACTGTTGCCGGCTCAACCATAGGCACTTCTTTCAGCAGTTTCTCCAACTGCAAACCGAAACGCTCAATGGTTTCCAGATCAGGTCCTTTGACCTTAATGCCCATGGGAGCACGCATCCCGCTTTGAAGCATAACAATACGTGCCGAAATGGGCTGCAGTACCGGGGCAGAAGTAGTTCCGGGAATCTCACCTGCTGTGACTATTTCATCCCAGATATCATCCGGACTTCTGATGCCCCCCCAGTAATCCCGGTCAGGGTTCAGCTCGGGGTCAAGCTGCGGCCGCCACAAACGAAACGGCATACCACTATCATCCGGAATAAGCCTGCCTTGATCATCGCGTACAAATGTTCCCTCTACCTTATACGGCAAACCATCCGGTGCCGGAAGCGGAGTGCCTCCTATACTGCGAACATAGTCTTCCTCATCAGGGTCAAAGCGGAAGGTAAGCCGCTGGCCGCTTTGATCGGCAATGTATTCGGGATAATAGTTTATAACAGTCTCAATCATGGAAATCGGAGCAGGGTCAAGGGGTGTTTCAGCACGGCCCAGCTTACCCACTACAGAGCTCACCTCTGGAATATCCTTAAAAGCCATATCCTGCTTCTGTAGCACATCCAGGGCTTCCCCAATGGAAGCATGCGGCATAGTTGTAGGCATATAGAGGTATGAGCCCTCGTCCAGCGGCGGCATAAATTCCTTGCCCAGACCGGGAAATGTGTGCGCAACAGCAGATACAGGCGCAAACCTTTTGACCGGACCCGGCAGCCAGCCGAAAAATGAGTCAAACCCGAGCCATATCATACTGCCCAGAAAAGTAACAACTAAAGGTATAGAGATAAACGCGCTTTTGTGTGCCAGGCACCAACGTAAAATCGGTCCGTACCAGCGCTGAAAGATGTAGAAGGAGCCCAGGATACTGCCGATGAACAGCGTCACAAAAATGAAATTTCTCGTCAGACCTTTTTCAGGGCCCAGCGGCAGCCAGTGGTCAGACAAAACCAGCCCCACAAAAAAGACTGCAGCAGCAGTACCTATCCACGGCAGCACACTTGCAATACGCTCCGGCATAAACTGCCTGATTAGATTGTAAATACCGATTCCGGTAATAAGCATACCGGCCCACCAGCTAAAAAAGAATATACAAACGATGCCAAGGCCGACTAAACACCAGAAAAAGAGCCTCCGGATTTTCGGCCCGTTAACGTGTCCCGAAAAAAGGATATGAGCGCAGGCCGGAAGAATGGTAAGGGCTACAATGACCGATGCAACCAGGGCAAAAGTCTTGGTGAAGGCCAGGGGTTTGAAAAGCTTGCCTTCGGCGGCCTCCATGGTAAAAACCGGCAGAAAACTGATCACGGTTGTTGCAACAGCAGTCACAACCGCACTGCCCACTTCCCGTGATGCCCGATAGATTACTTCAAGACGATCTTCAGCAGGATCTGCC
Organism: Thermodesulfobacteriota bacterium; assembly: GCA_028278025.1. Lineage (GTDB taxonomy): Bacteria > Desulfobacterota > WTBG01 > CAIYCZ01 > CAIRTM01 > JANQFE01. The sequence continues at coordinate 19,236 of JANQFE010000094.1, forward strand.
CGGTCAAGATGCTTCAGGATATTCTCACAAATGATGATCCCCATATCAACAATTGTCCCGATGGCAATGGCGATTCCTGACAGGGCCACAATATTTGCATCAACTCCAAACACCTTCATGGCAATAAAGCACATCAGCACTGCCAGGGGCAACACTGCCGAAATAAGCACAGAGCTCCACAGATGCATCACCATAACAAGAATAACGATTATGGTTACCAGGATTTCCTCGGTGAGGGCCGTGTTAAGTGTTCCCAGGGTTTCATATATCAGGCCCGTGCGATCATAAAAGGGAACGATAGTAACCCGGCTGACAGTTCCATCGGGAAGGGTTTTCTTTGGCAAACCCGCAGAGATTTCTTCTATTTTATTCTTAATATTATTAATGGCAGCAAGGGGATTGTCACCATAGCGTACAACCACCACACCGCCGACAGCTTCGGCACCATCCTTATCAAGCACACCACGCCGCAGGGCCGGTCCCAGGGTTACGTGACCGATATCTTTTACATACAACGGCACATTATCATTAACCTTGACAACGCTGTCCTCAATATCACTGAGCTGTTTAACAAAACCCAGTCCGCGTACAACATATTCAACCTTGTTGACCTCTATGGTACGTGCCCCTACATCAAGATTGGACCCCTTAACGGCCGCAATCACCTCATCAAGCCGCACATTATGAGCACGCATAGCGGCAGGATCAACATCAATCTGATATTCCTGGACAAAGCCGCCGATCGAGGCTACTTCACTTATTCCTTCGGCTGCAAGCAGACCGTAGCGCACATACCAGTCCTGGATTGATCGCAACTCATGCAGGTCCCAGCCCCCGGTCGGGCTGCCCTGATCGTCTTGCCCTTCCAGCGTATACCAGAACACCTGTCCCAGTGCGGTTGCATCAGGGCCAAGGGCGGGCTGCACACCGCCCGGCAGCAGGCCGGTCGGTAGACTGTTCAGCTTTTCAAGCACCCTGGTACGCGACCAGTAAAACTCAATCTCATCTTTGAAAATGATATATATGGTTGAAAAGCCGAACATGGAGAAACTGCGCACGGTCTTAATTCCCGGAATACCAAGCAGCGAGACCGTCAGAGGATACGAAATTTGATCCTCAATATCCTGGGGAGATCGCCCCGGCCATTCAGTAAATACAATTTGCTGGTTCTCGCCGATATCAGGTATGGCGTCAACCGGCACCGGACTGCGCGGGAAAAATCCCAGGTCCCAGTCAAAGGGTGCTACCATCATCCCCCATCCAACTACCAGTATGACGAACAAAAACACAACTATCTTCATCTCCAGGCAGAACCTGATAAGCCGGTCAAGTATAGAAGGGTTTGTCCCGGTCCGATTGTTCTGGGCTTCACTCATGGACAGGCCCTCCCGGCATACCTGCAGACAGCACCTCTTCCTGTGTTCCACACCGGAACATAGCACTCCCAAAGTAGGGATTTTCTGTTTCCTGTGACTGCTGCAGCCAGTAGGCACCTTTGTTATTAAATGCCATGGGACAATAAAAACGATAAACCGCAACCTTGCCGCTTACGCCAAACGTTTTTGTAACGGTATACATTTTGTCTGACAGTATTTCAAAATGGGTGCGGGCCTCAGCCAGAGCCTTTGCCCTGGCAATTGCCTGGGCATATGTGTGCAGTGTTTTTTGGTCATTCATCCAGGTCATGTGCGCTTTACCGTTTAGAAGCGTCATTTCAACTTTGGTAAGACGTTTAACAAAAGTTTGTGCCCCGTCACGTGCTTCTTTAAAACTATCCTGACTCAAGGCATTGTGAACCGTGAAGTAAGCCGCCACAAGCGCATCAATCTGCTTTTTGAATATAATGCTCGTATCAAATACTTCAGGATTATTGCCGACTGCCTGTTTATCGACACCACCCTGATGCTGCTGCCCCGGCGCAGGGCCGCCGCCTTCAGGATTCATCATGCTGGGTTTTGCCAGGATCTGAACAGCACTGTCAATTTTGAAATTGCCGTTGACGACAACCTGTTCACCTTCCTTGAGACCATCCTTTACCAGGTAATAATCTCCTGCTCGTGGACCAAGCGTGACCTCACGCCCTTCAAAAACACCCTGCTTGCCAGCAGCGGCAACATAGACCACAGCCCGCTTACCGGTAATAAGCGGAGCCGTTGCCGGAATTACAAGCGGGGCCTCTTCCCGGGTTTTATCAGCGGCAACATACCCCAGTGATTCGGTCGTAACCAGCGGCATGCCGCAGATATCACAAATATCTTTCGATTCCTTCACAATTTCAGGATGCATAGGACAAATCCATTTGTCGCTCAGCGAAGGATCCATAACCTTACCGCCGGATGCGACCTGAGGATAGACTCGGGCGCTCACGAACATTTCAGGCTTAAGCTTTCCCTCGGGATTAGGCACATTAACGCGCACCTTGACGGTGCGGGTTTGTGAGTTAAGAATTGGGTCAATAAATGTTATCTGACCGTTGAACACTTCACCGGGGTATGCCTTGGTTTCAAATTCAACCTTCTGACCATAGCGGATCCACACCAGATCAGATTCATAAGCATCAAGCTTAACCCAGACATGCGAAAGATCGGCAACCGTATATATCCGTGTTCCCGTATCAACATACATCCCTTCAAAGCCGCTTTTTTGAATAACAATGCCGCTCATGGGAGAATAAATTGTGGTGTGATCAGAAACTTTTTTGCTTCTCTCGATTTGCTTGATCTGATTTTCCGTTAGCCCCCATAAACGCAGTTTTTCTCTGGTTGCCTCAACATTTTTTTGTGTGCTCTTCAGAAGCCGCGAAGACTGGTTTTGCATCCTTTTCAGTCCGAGAAGCAGCTCCTGCTGCGTGGTAACCAGTTCCGGGCTGTAAAGAGAAACCAGATGATCACCTTTACTGACATGTGTTCCGGTATAGTCCACAAAGAGCCGGTCAATACGCCCCGGCACCCATGCGGTAATATAAGACAGGCGAGTCTCGTCATACTCAATTTTACCGTCCATTCTAATCTCTGCGGTTACAAACTTTCGTTCAACCGGGGCGGTCTGAATATCTGCCAGCTTCATCGCCCGCTCAGATAATCTGTGCTCGCGCAGCCCCAGAGCCTCGTTACTATCTCCGCCTGAGACCGGAATCAGATCCATTGCACAAATCGGGCATTGCCCGGGGCCGGGCTGCCGTATCTGAGGATGCATAGAACACGTCCAGAATTCAATTTGATTCTCCTGTTGGACAGCATGCTCATGCACCCCTGGCTTGTCACCGCCGCCCCGTATGATGAAACCCAGAATAAAAGCAACGATTATGAATCCCGGAACCAGAAATTTCGATTTTTTCATAAAAAACCTCACATTGTTTACAGAAACAATCATTTGTGAAGCAGAACACTCTCATAGTGCACAGAATTCTTCACCCCTTACTTCTTTTCTGCGACCGGCGGTGCTTTTGGGATATCAACTCCTTCAGCTTTCATCGTTTTGATGTACTTCTCCGGATTTTTCTCAAAAGTGGCTATGCAGCCCGGGCAGCAGAAATAAATCCGTTCGCCGTTATAATCACTAAAGACTTCCTTATTAATTGTACCGCCCATAACCGGACAGACTGTTTGCTCTTTTGCATAAACCATCTCTGCACCGAGCAGTGTAACTGAAAAAAAAATAAACATGATCAGAGTTGCTGTTTTTTTCATGATAATTCTCCTAGCTTTTTTTATGGTTTTTAGTTTTTATTCATCAGCTATTATTTACTCTTTCTACACTTTGCTATCATCTTAAACCGTAATCCAAATTCCAAAATCTGCAATTAGAACAGACTTTTCCCCATGACTACTTCCAGAGCAGCCAGGTCTTTCTCATAATCGGTCATTACCTTGCGATATTGGATCTCATAATTAAAAAGCGTAATTTGGCTGTCAAGCAGTGTCAGAAAATCAATTTTACCGACCCTGTAAGCTTCAATAGCAGCATCAAGGCTCTGGCCGGCCTGGGGAATGATGCTGTCTTTATACAGTGCGATGAGATCCTTACCCCGGATAATCCTGGCATACAGATCACTGGTTTTAAAAAAAATATCATTCCTGACGCTTTCATAGCGTGAGCGTGATTGTGCAATTCGATGGTAGGCCTCAGCAACACCCCGGTTTTGCTTACTCTTAAACCACAGGGGAACATTGACCCCCACTAAAAGTGTGAACAAACTCGGTCTCTCGGTGTCAAAATCCAGAGGGCGCGTTGTAACCTCATTCACATTGCCCTGAGCATCAGTAATCCGTGATTTGCTTGAAGTTGCATGCGGTCGTTTGTCACGCTGCCCATAGGCGGCTGTAACAGTAAACTTGGGGAAATACATCTTTTTCGCCAGAGCATGCTCTGCTTCGGTTTTTTTTATGTCGTGCTGCAGGGCCTGCAGCAGTGCATTTTCAGCCAGGACAATTTCTTCAAGCTCATGTTTTTCAAACGCAAACTGCGTAACCTGTAAGGCCGGGCTGCCTTCCAAAGCAGCCGACGGCGCACGGTTTAGAAGAGTGTTCAGCTCTGCTTGCAGGGTCTCCTTTTGCTGTCTGAGGTCTATCAGTTTTTCCTGCATTTTATACAGCTCAACCTGGGCCTTGAGAATATCTTCCTGGAGGCCTTCACCAACTTCATACTTTGCCTGGCTTATTTCCACAAATTCATTAAGCAGCTTCTCATTAGCCTCAGTTATCTTAAGTGCCTCGTTAACAAAAAAAATCTGGTAGTAAGCTTTTTTAACACTGCTGACAATGTTTAACCTAATATCCTCCAATTCGCTTTCTGCGCCCTTGGCAGTTTCAATGGCCGCCTTTTCCCGAAGTGATGTTACGCCGAAAAAGGGAATATTCTGCTTAATGGCGACATACTTCTGGGTCATATCCTGGGTGTCAAAATCAAAATCATCGGTAGGCACATTGCTCACTCCGAAAGTTAACAGGGGATCATCCCAGGCTTTAACCTGGGCAGGGCGCTCCCATAGGGCATCCTTTCTTTTCTGGAAGACCATTATTTCAGGATTGTTTGCCAGGGCTTCCTCAATGAGAACATTCAGGTTTAAAATATTTTCCGCACAACACTGGCTGTATATAACAAGCAAAGGTATAGTGCAAAACGTAACAAATAAACTAATTTTCTTCATTGCCCCTTATCCCCCATAAATGGTGTTTACTCTTTTTAGGCTCCCTTCATGAAACGTATTACGCAGTTTTTGCTTTTTCATCATTTTTCTGGTCAGGTAATCCCGGTTACCACCATGAAAATCAATCTCGTGTCGAGCACAATATGAGAAATACCTCCAGCAGTAGCTGATTGTAATAGGATATTAAATAGTTATTTTTTTAATATTCTATTTTCAATCAGCCTACAAGATAAAAAATATTTTAAAGGCTGCTATGGGTTAATAAAACTAATCTTGGATTAGTCTGTTCAACTTTTTACAGACATGCGGGTGGTGTTTTTGTGTTTTATAGGAGAAAGGAAGAGGTAAACAAAAAAAGGTGAGCATCTACAGAATAGAAATGTTTTACTGAAAATAAATTTTGCGTTGATTGCTGATACTTGTTGTTATCATTACAGTTCCGTTTATAAAAGGAGAGCAATTCTTTTTGTACGGGTAACCGATTGCAGGTAAATAATTTATAATACTCAATTGGTGCACTGATACTGCAAGTGCAGTGTCTGGCTTTTGAGATATCATCCGGTTCCAGCGGCAGTGCGTCTTCCCGGGTATTCTCTTTGCAGCCGCAACAGCACTCCATTTTCAAACAGCACGAACAGCTTGTCTGAACCTTCTGTGCCAGAACAGGCGTATGCCAGGCTACTAGCAAAATAATTATTATCATTAAGGAAAATGTTTTACAGTTTCGCATGTCGTATGATGCTTGCAGCATAATATGTTGTTATTTCTTTACTTTACAATATATATTGTAGAACCTTTTATCACAATGTCAAGAAGTATCAAAAACGTATCCTAATGGATCCTGCATTTTCATCTTTCGGACAAAGTCACATTATCATTACTTTTTTTAGATGTGTTATGCAACAGCCCTTCCCAGGGCGATAAAAAGATGCCGCGTATTGACTCCCGGATCACTTTTCTCTTTGGCTATTGTCTCTGTAGAATCGATAATTTTTTGAATCCTCGTTTGAGTCATATTTTTATTAAGAAGCAGTGCAGACAGTGCCTGAAGCGTGTGTTCACACCACAGGCTGTGGGTCATTTTATCGACCTGCTCAACACAGTTATTCAGATCTTTTTCTACGGCCTGCTCCTCACACTCAGCCCCAAATACCGGATCGCATTCCAGACAGGCTGCATAGTGAATCATAACGTCCCCGTCCTCCTTCGGTGTTTTATCTTCAAAAGGGCTATATTCAGGGTTTTTGGCCATTTCTGCTGCAGCAATGTCAATGATGGTTGTAGTTACCCCTTTAAGGCCCCCTTGTTTGGCCATCTTTTTGCGCAGTGCTTCCGGCCCGACAACCTCTTCACTTTTTGCAGAATTTTTGACGAGTTCTTCAGCCATGGCCTGTATCTTGAGAGCCGACTCAAGGGGGACAGTGCCGTCTGAAAGTGCCGAGCTTAAATTGAACCGGGCATGACAGCACCAGGGCACTGTCTCGGACTGCCGCAGTTTCTCACGATGCAAACCGCTCACATACTGATTGGCCTTACACATTTCGCGCAGATCCTTGTTGCACCGACGACACATGTTGATATACATTAACGCCCTTTCCGGTATCCAGCCCGTGTCGCGCTTCTTCTCAAAAGTAGCTATGGAATCTTTCTGAAACTGCTGTTCACCCGCTTCTTCGCGGTATTTGCTGATACAGGCCGATGAACAGTACCTGCGCTCATTGAGCTCGATTGGGTAGTGGGTTGACTGCCCGCATATAACACATATATGCTGTTGGCCGTTTTTTGTATCAGTGCTCATGACTTCTCCTCCCGTCTTACGCTTTACGTTTTACGCTTCACCTTCTATTCTGTATCCATGGGACTCAATGGCTCGTATAAATACGTCCCTCGAATAGTCTGCAGGAGAATACACTACGGTAACACTTTTACCAGCCAGACTTACCCGGTACTCTATACCATCAAACTTCCTGAATTCATTCTCGAGTGTACGCGCACAACCAACGCAGGTCATATTACCAATCACAAATGTTTCCTCAATTTTTTCTTCAGCCATCGTACTCATACCCCCTTACTATCTTACCCTTCTACACCACAGAGGACCTGATAATCATTTTGTATCCTTTCGATCGTGGCCTCACGCTGCATCCTGCTCCTGGTATTTAAGTACGTATCGCGCAGTTCTGTATCGGCAAGCACCTTTTCCAGTTCAGCAGCCAGATTGTTCGGGTTTTGAACCGGCACCAGGGAATCAACGGTTTTGAAAGCTTTTACCGAGGGATCATCAGGAGACAGTTGTTTAACTTCAGTTGCACCGCCACAGGGGATGCAGCATGGTTTAAGATTCTTACATTCAGCGGCTTTACTGCCAACCACAAAAATAGTGCTTTCCTGAACCCGTACAATAGTTGGAATAATCAGGTCAATAAACCAGCCGATCTCAAACATAAAATAATAGCCGTCTTCGATGCGGGCCATCACCTGCTCCTGAGTCTACAGTTTCCCAACATTTTTCAGGTGCTCAAAGATAGGATTGATACCGGTTCGGTTGATCACAAAATTAAAATGGTCTTCATGCCGGTCGCTCCATTCCTTTTTAATCAGGTCAACACAGGCTTCCAGGATGGGAAAAATCGTGTCAGTATCGGTTATTTTATAAAGTTCTCTACCGTATTGCGCAAAACGACCAAAGGTCCCGCCCACCATAATCCGACAGCCCTTTTCCGCAGCAGCAAGGGTACCCGTTGGGCACACCCTGATACAATCACCGCAGACCTTGCAGTAATCTTCGTTAATGACCGGCTGACCGTCTTGCAGGCTGACAACGCGGTCAAGGCAGGTCTTAACACAGCTTTCACACTGAATGCATTCTTCGTCAGTAACCACCGGTTTGGCAGTCCCATGAATACCTACTTCCTTTGATTCGGATGCCGTACAGATATTTGAACACCCCGAGATGGAAACAGTGAAGGTGCTGTGAGGCATGAGCACTTCAGCGGATTTATCTGCTAAAATCTCGGTTATTTTAAGCTCTTCCATCTTCTGTTTGATCTTTGGGCCCAGCTCCCTGACATTAATCAGGTCGCGGTCACATCCGAAAAAACGCGAATGACACAGTTCAATCGTGTAAAGCGCCGGGTCCTTGTTGAGCCCGATCTCGGGGTCAAGCTCTGTGTCGGATTTGCCCTCTTCGCGGGTGGCCTGAATCTTGGCAATCTTTTCCGGGCCGAAATGTTCAAAATAGTCATCCCTGGTCTGCATCATTTCTTTCATAGTCACCATTTCACTGTTGTTTTGACGGGCCAGTTTTTCAGCCCATATGATAATCAAATTTTTTATTATGTCATGGATTGGAATGCTGTCCACAATATCTCTGGCATCTTGTTCCCATTTCATATGCAAACTCCTGTAAATTATTTTTATTTTTTTACGGAACGTGCAGTAGCCAGATAGTGAATCCGATACTGTCCGCCTTTGAAGTTTTTCTCTCGTGCTACTTTTTTGCTTTTTTCAATAAGTTTTTTAACTTTTTCTTTGTCAACCTTGGGGTCCAGCAGCATGGCGGCCATGTCATACTTGGCGTGCCCGCAATAGGGAAAATCAAGCATCTGCTCAATCTCTGGCAAATGTGCTTCAGCCTCTTCAGTGAACTTCAAACATTCATCCTGGAATTTCTTATCACAATTCACACAGGCCAGATAATGTTCATGCTCCTGTTTAGGCGGGTCCGGCCTGTTCTCCGGCCCCGGCAAATAGCTGAAATCCTCAATAAGCTCCCCCTCGGCCATTGAGAGCACCGCCGGACTTATGCCCTTGTAGCCTTTCTCCCGTGAAATATTCTCGGCGCGCGCCATGATTTTTTTTACGGTACCCATACTCACTGACCCGTCGGACAGCATACAGCTCAAGCCGAAGATGGCATGACAGCACCAGCGCATGGTTATATACTCATGCAGCTCTTCAAAATAAGCGCCGCAGAACTCCCGCACCTTGCGGCATTTCAGTGGAAAAGGGCATTTCATACAGGTGTTCATAAACCGCCCGATAACATCACCCAGCTCATTAAAATCTATTTTTTCCATATCAAGATTTTCCATACGCTCCCGGTTGACTTCAGCACAGTAAATTGAACAATACAGATTGCCCATCCGCTTAATGGGTTTTTTAGTAATAACGCCGTTGCAGACAGCACAACGCTGCTCGTCGTGGTTTAGCTGCTCTTTTTCTTGAGTTTGCTTAGTCATGCTGATAAGACCTTCCTTTACAATTTCTCAAGTTGACAGATATATGATTTTGATTTATAGTATACATATACTATACCCCTGTAGGGTATGTCAAGAGCTGAAGGAGGAAAAATGATTAACGAGGCGGTTAAAAAAGATGCCCTGTCGAGGCTTAAAAAAATTGAAGGACAGGTCCGCGGTATCATGAAAATGATAGATGCCGAAAAGTACTGTATTGACATCATAAATCAGATTACCGCGGCGGAAAAGGCCCTTGACGGTGTAGCAAAAATTGTGATGAAGCGTCATGTTGAAAGCTGTGTGAGCAATTCAATCAGGCAGGGTGAAGGCCAGGATAAAATTGATGAGCTTATAGAAACGGTTTTTAAGGTTTCTAACAGACGCAAAGGTTAGCAATGCAGCACATTGCACATACTAGTGAAAGGAGCAAAGATGCAAAAAACATTAAGCGTGGACGGTATGACCTGCGAACACTGTGTCAAGCGAGTTAAAAAAATTATCGAAAAATTTGACGGGGTGTCTGATGTAACCGTCAGCCTGGACGCCAAAGAGGCTGCTTTTGCCTGTGATCCGGCCCAAACAGATGTTGGTGTGGTTGTACAGGCAATTAATGATTTTGGGTATGCCGCGGTAGAAAAAACGTAATTATATGTTAGTTGTTAGTGGTCAGTTGACTATTCTATTCGAAACCGATGCTTCTATCACACACAACGAACTACGGACAACAACAACTGACATCATCTTTTTTCTTATTCAACATTAATTATTACTTTAGATTTTTATTATAAACATATGCAGCAAACAAAAACCATCCCTGTCTACGGCATGACCTGCGGCCACTGCGTCAAAGCCGTTACCATGGCGCTTGAGGATATCGAAGGGGTTAATGAGACCACCGTCTCGCTTGATGAATCTTGTGCTACGGTAACATTTGACGACAGCAAAACAGACCTTGATGCCCTCAGGGATGCAATTGCTGAAGAGGGCTACAGCTTTGAACCCCGGGATCAAAACACAGAACCATGTGCAACTATGCAGACAGAAGAAGCTGCACTGACGGTGCTTCCTGCTGCAACAACTGTTTCCCGCTTTTCCATAGAGGGAATGTCCTGTGTTAACTGTGCTGCTGCCATAGAGAAGGGGTTTACAGACGTTCCGGGCATAGGAAAAGCCTCCGTCAATTTCCCCCTAGAGTGCCTGGTTGTTGAGCATGATAGTTCCGTAACACCTGAAGACATCTGCAATAAAGTGGCCGATATCGGCTATGAAGCCTCAGCGATAGAAGAACAGGAAGAGGACTCAATTGCCTTTAGGATCGAAGGCATGTCATGCGTTAACTGTGCTGCTTCTATTGAAAAGGCCTTTGCCAAAGCTCCCGGTATAAAAAACGTCTCTATAAATTTTTCCCTGGAAAAAGGTTTTATCACGTTTGACAGGTCCACAACCGACAAGCAGGCGGTTTTGCATGTGGTAAGCGATGCAGGGTATGTGGCTTTTGAAGAAAAAGAAGAAAAGGCAAAATCTCCACTTGCAAAAAAGGAACGTTTCCGGTTTCTGTTTGCACTTATTTGTACGATCCCGCTGGTTCTGTTAATGTATACAATGCCCTTTGGACATGTGGGGACCAACTATGCAATGTTTGTGCTGGCTACGCTTGTTCAGTTTGTTTCCGGACGCTCTTTCTATGAAGGAGCCTATCACTCACTAAAAAACCGTTCAACCAATATGGACGTACTCATCTCCCTGGGAATCTCGGCTGCTTACTTTTACAGCGTTTTTTCTCTGTTCTTTCTGGATCCCCATGCCCATACCTTCTTTGACAGCTCAGCCATGCTGATTACGTTTATCCTGGTGGGTAAAATGCTTGAGGCTCGGGCTAAAGGCAAAACCGGCCAAGCCCTTGAAAAAATGTTGTCGCTGCAGGCTGACCGGGCCAGAATCCTGCAGGACGGCACAGAGCTGATGGTGCCGGCTTCCTCAGTGAAGGTCGGTGACCTGGTTCTGGTACGACCCGGTGAAAAGATACCGGTTGATGGTGAAATTGTTGACGGCACAACAGCAGTTGATGAATCCATGCTGACCGGAGAGTCGATACCGGTTGAGAAGCAGGCCGGTGCACAGGTTACGGGCGCTACCATTAATACAACCGGTGCAATTACCGTCAGAACCGGCCGGGTGGGAAAAGATACGGTGCTTGCCCAGATCATAAAGATGGTTGAAGATGCCCAGGCAGACAAAGCACCCATACAGCGGCTTGCAGATATTGTCTCCAACTACTTTGTACCGATTGTCGTAACAGTTGCCCTTGTTACGTTCAGCCTGTGGTTTTTTGTTTTTGACGTTACCCCTCCGGCAGGCTCTACCCGCTTTTTGTTTGCCTTTCAGCTCATGATTGCAGTGCTGGTAATTGCCTGCCCCTGTGCCCTGGGCCTTGCCACTCCCACGGCTATTATGGTAGGCAGCGGCGTAGGTCTAAACCGCGGTATTCTGTTTAAACGCGCCTCTGTTCTTGAAAATATTTCCAAACTGGAAGTTATATTGTTTGACAAAACCGGCACGATTACAGTCGGCAGGCCGGAAGTTGTAGGTGTTTACCCCTATGAAAATTATTCGGAAGATGAAGTGCTCAAAATTGCAGCAGGCGCAGAGGCTCATTCTACCCATCCCCTGGCTCAAGCCGTCGTAAGGAAAGCCGGTGTAAAAAATCTTTCCATAGAAAAAGGCCGTGATGTGCATGAGGTCAGCGGTCATGGCATCCAGTGTGTTGTGCAGGGAGAGGTAATAAAAACAGGCAGTTTGAAGTATGTCAGTGAAAAACAAGATCCGCCCCCGGAGATTATAGACCTGGGCCGCAAACTTTCTGAAGAAGGCAAGACAACCATCTATGTCGCCCAGAACAATAGTATAATCGGTATACTTGCACTCTCTGATGTGATTAAAACAGATTCACAAGAGGCTGTCGGCAAGCTTCACCGGTTCGGTATTCGCACCGGCCTCATTTCAGGTGATAACCACGCGGTGGCCCGGACTGTTGCAGCCGAGGTGGGTATTGATGCGGTAGAGGCCGAGGTGCTGCCCGAGGACAAAATAGATAGTGTTAAGAAATGGCAGCAAAAGGGGTACCGGGTCGGTATGGTCGGGGACGGCATCAATGATGCACCGGCACTGGCTCAGGCTGATATGGGCATTGCCATTGGTTCTGGAACTGATGTTGCTAAAGAAACCGGTGATGTGATTTTGGTAAAAAACAGTCTGTTGGATGTGGAGCGGGCCATACGCTTAGGGAAAAAGACCCTGCGAACCATTAAAGAGAATTTTTTCTGGGCATTTTTCTATAATATCCTTATGATTCCGGTTGCTGCAGGTGCTTTATATCCTGTTACTGGTTTGACCTTAAAACCTGAGTGGGCCTGTATTGCCATGTGGTTTTCATCTCTAACAGTAGTTGGTAATTCCCTTTTGCTGAGGCGGTTTGGCAGAAAACTTGCTGAATGACGGGACACAAAAAGAAAAGATTGTTTTACATCTTCTGCATTACCGATACACAATTTCCACCGGCAGATTTACTCTGATACATCAGCTCATCAGCCCTTTTAATAACTGATTCAACCGTATCCCCGGAATTCACGAGTGTTGCACCAATGGAAACAGTTATGTGAACATTTTTTGAATCAATAGCAAAACCGGATTCCCCTACAAGAATACAAAGCTTTTCTGCAATTGCGTGTAACTGATCTTGTTTCACATTTACCAAAACTGCTACAAATTCTTCACCACCCCACCGGTTTACCGTATCAAAGGAACGCACATTGTTTGACAATGTTTTGGCCACCATCTTAATTGCTTTATCGCCGATAGCATGACCAAAGGTATCATTGATTCTTTTAAAACCATCAATATCGATAAAAAGAATCCCAAAATTCCAGCCATACCGGTTCAGTTCATCAAGCCTTGAATTTATGGTTATTTCAGCGTAGCGCCTGTTGCCCAACTCAGTAAGAGGATCGTTTAAGGCCATTTCCTGCAATTCTTCGATCCTTTGCAGAATTGCAGTCTTTGCAGAGTTATCACTGAACACAACAACGGCTCCCAGGACTTTTCCCCGGGCATCTTTAACAGGTGCAAAATAGGATAATACCGGGATGCGGTGCCCATCTTTATGATGGATATACAGCTTTTTCTCCCGCTTTTTACCATCAGCGATGGTTTTCTCAGATGGACAAAAATGCTTACAAAGGTGCCGTCCCTTATCGTTTACATGCATAAGAATATTATCCTCACATGACTTACCCATAACTGCAGAGGATTTGTACCCGGTGAGTTTCTCGGCACCATTGTTCCAATAGGTAATCTTTTTATTGCGGTCTACCAGATAGACCCCGTCATAGAGGTGGTCAAAAAGTCTTTTATAAAAATCATTATCAAATGCCGTAGGGTTTTCTGTCATTGTAGGAAACTCACGAAAAAAATTGTTAGAAAAACCTGCCCCTTATTATTAGAAACAGTATGAAAAAACAGCTTTAATGTCAATACAAAATTATTACAGGAGTTTCCCGGATTAAAAAAAACTTTGCCGCTTGAGAATTCCTTGAAACACCTGACTTACATAGGCCTTAAAATTCACGAAAATATGTATCTACTGCCGCTCTTGTTTATGTTATAGTTTATTAATTGACTATAGCACTCAGAACCAATTTTGACCATGTTCACACGCGAAAAAATAATAAAAGCACTCAATATCCCAGGCTTTGACAGTATAGCTGCACAGCGCAAAATGGCCCCGATACCCCGCACCATAATACGCCCCCCAAAACAACCGGGGGAAGCCAGCATAGGCGCTGTTTTACTACTGCTGCTTCAAAAAGATGGTGCAGTTCATCTATTATTTACAAAAAGACAGGACCACCTGCCAAACCACCCCGGTCAGATCTCATTTCCGGGAGGCCGACGGGAGAAAAACGAAGCACTGCAGGAAACCGCGCTGCGGGAAACCCGGGAAGAAATCGGTATCAGCTCTGATGACTTCAGTGTGCTGGGCCGGCTTAAGAACGTTTACATACCCCCGTCTGATTTTATCGTCCATCCCTTTGTTGCCTGGCATGCAGGCATCCCTGTTTACCGGCATGATCCCAAAGAGGTTGCTGAAATTATAGAGAAAAAACTTTCCTGCCTGTTTGATCCTGCAAACAGGGCCACTGAGGAAAGGCAAGGCACAGAAACAGATCGTATCGTGCCTTATGTTAAGATAGGTAGATATAAGGTCTGGGGGGCAACCGCCATGATCCTTAGTGAATTTTTGGAAAGATTGAAGGCAATAAAAAGTACTGAGTCCTGAGCAATGAGTGCTGAGATAAATTTGTAAAATAGTCAGTTGTTAGTTGTCTATTGATTTTTCTATTCACGCATTACAAATTACTAATCACGCTATTTAACCTCGAACCCTCTAATTCTTTTTGCCTCTTTGCTATTCTCGGTCTTTTCACTAATAATGCAATGAGAATTTTTTTTAATTATTATTCCATCCACTCCTGAGGTGTCTTGGCCACTCCGTCCTGCACTGTGTACTGGATGGACCAGAGTGCGCTCAAATCCTCCAAAGGGTCATCTTGCAGGATTACCAGATCGGCCCGTTTGCCGACCTCCACCGTGCCGATTTCATCATCAATTCCCAGCATTTCAGCCGCTACCCTTGTCGCTGCCTCGAGGGCTTCCATATTCGTCAGCCCGGCCTGACCCAGCAGCTCAATTTCACGCAGGGTTGAAGGACCATGAAATGCATATAGCGCCCAAGCTGCATAGGCGGCATCACTACCCGCGACGATATTGATGCCGCCAGCATGCAAGCGGCCGATTGCATCCAGACTTATTTCCAGCCAGTCAGTATACTGCTGCTCAAAAAAATAATGCATAACAACGAACACCGGCACAAGGAATTCCGGCAGCCCCGGTATTACAGAGCGCACAAATGCTTTTTTAGCTTCCCTCCTCATGTGAGGATCACGAGCTGCATTAAGCTCATCTTCAGGCACAACCACATCCAGGAAAGAATTATCCAGCCTTTCCGGATGGTAGAAGGTTAGTTCTGCATCCGCCGGAATTAAGGTAGTAACCTGATAGGTGTCGGTTTGCGCCATGTGCTGAATAAAATCATCTGAAAGCTTTGCATCCCTGCTGAGAAGGGGATGCATCAGAACGCGGGGTTCCATCTCAAGGGCTAAAAGCATATCAGGCTCGGATGTGGCATGGATATACAGGGGCACATTACGTTCTGCGGACGCCTGGGCAATTGTCTGCCTGATCTCAGGAGAGTGAACGGGCAGTTCCTCCTGTGAATTCCATCCCCGCTCGATCATTACTTTTGCACCGACAGTGCCGAGAGCCTCAAGCTCATCAAAGTGTTTTTCTACATCTGCTGATGATGTGATCGGTTTTATCCAGCCTGAATCCGCATAGCCACCGGGTGCGGCCATGAAGGGTCCCAGCGGAAGAAATCGCGGTCCGGGATCCCCGGCCGCCAGGTAATTGTAAACCTCTGTTGCAACCTCACCGGGCCCGCCCGCATCAAGTGTCGTCGTGACTCCGCAAGCCAGGTATGCCCGCAGATAGTGCCTGACGTTTCTACCGATTGTTTGTCGCCATTGTTCTATATCAAAATTGCCGTTTTCATCTACCAGCTCCAGATCATACTGAAAGCTACCCGGCCCCCAGAAAAAATGGACGTGGGCATCAATAAGTCCCGGCAATACCGTCGCACCATCTACATCAAGTACCCGAATACTTTCAGCAGAAGCATTATCACCGATTGCGGTGATCCAGCCGTCGCGTACAAGTATCGAAACACCTTCCTGTGGTTCTGCCCCGCTACCGTCAATAAGCCGGGCATTTGTGATCAGTATATCTTCAGCAGAAACATTCGCACAGACAAAAATCGCTAATAAAGTAGAAACTATACTTAACTTTTTCATCGTTCCTCTCCTTTACGTTTGTAGCCATTGAGCTCTTAAGCTGGTAAGCTGATGAGCCGCTAAAAGACACAATATTTTTCTTACGAATTTATGGGCTAACAGCTCAACAGCTACTTTTTTACATCCCCCTCAGCGTTCCGGCAATAGACTGCCGGGCAGCATGCACAGCCGGAAACAGCCCTCCGAAAAACCCCATAACCAGTGCAAAAACCAGGCCCTGGACCATCAGGTCCGGTGTGATCATAAAAGCAAAGGCGACCTGGGAAAACGTAGACATGCTGAACGTGGAGGCCGCAAACCCGTTCAGCGGCAGAATGATAAAGCTGCCGAGGATGCCGCCCAGCAGAGCGATACTCATTGACTCCAGTAGAAACGACATGATCACATTCCGGCCGCTGAAACCGAGTGCACGCAGGGTCGCTATTTCAGAAGCCCGCGCGGATACCGATGCATACATCGTGTTTAGCGCGGCAAACACCGCGCCGATTCCCATAACAAAGGCCACCAGGAATCCCAGCGCTTTAATGAGTGTCGTAAGCCCTTTGGATTGATTTTCGTAATAGGTGCTCTCACGTTCCACTTTCACATACAGGCGGGGATCAGAGGTCAATGTGTCTTTAAACCGACTGAACGCCTCCGGGGAACCAAGCTTTACGGTTACCGACTGAAAAACGTCAAGCCGGCGTTTGAATGCCTGATTCAGCAGGTTTGCATCACACCAAATTGCCGACTCAGCTGATGTACCGCCGGCATCAAAAATACCGACTACGGTCCAGGTCTGACCGCTGAAGCTGATTGTTCCTCCAAGGTGCAGATCTTTATAAGCCGTGGAAATACTTTTCCCGACCACAAGTTCTGCCAGCCCCGGCTTGAAAAAGCGCCCCTGTATCACTTTAATAGTGTCATGTACAGCCAGGGCCTGCTGCGAAACACCGCGCATAAGGACATTATTTTTTTGTCCCGTGTCACGTCTGGTCAAGGGCAACCCCATGACCACTTCAATGCTCATAAGGGGGTTGCCGTCTACATCATGTGCCACACCGGCTGCATCTCCCACAATCCGGGCGTGCTCCAGGGGCAAAAAACTCATGATCTCGCTGGTAGCGCCGCCCCTGAGCACCAGGGCATTGTCCTCAGCACCTGAGCTCTTCATGGTCTCACGAAACCCCCGGGCCATGGACAAAGTAGCCAGAAAAACCGCCACAACACCGGCAATCCCCAGCACCGCTACCAGGGTTGAGGACCATCTGACCGTCATACTGCGCAGGTTGTAGATAAACGGTATGCGGATCATGTTATACCCTCCTGATCGCGTCGACAATGCTGAGCCGCATGGCGTTGAAGGCGGGCATGATGCCTGCGGCAGCACCAACCGCCGCGGCAATTGCCAGGCCGATACCAATATTTACCGGCGATAAATAAAACAGCCGAAACATTCCGCCGGAAGGATCACCTCCCAGGGTATACAGTTTAGCCAGCCCCAGCCCCAGTCCCCCGCCCGCAAGGGCCAGTACGATTGATTCGACCAGGACAAGCACCATTATCAGTGTATCGTTAAACCCGACCGTCTTCAGCACCCCGATCTCTCCGGTCCTCTCCCGCACAGCCATTGCCATGGTGCTGCCGGTAACCAGTAGAAGGGTAATGAACACAACTGCTCCGATGACGGTAAGAATCAGCGAGATATTCCCTACCATGGTAACATACCTGGTCTGGGATATATATTCTGTTTCCGAAAGAGTCTCATCCGCAGAATTCGCAAACCGTGCATCAATTGCCCGGGCAACCTGTGCGGCCGTTTCCGGGTTTTCAACCTTCACAATAAACCAGACCACCCGGTCAAACCCTTCTCTGCGTTCATTAAAATATTTATAGTGAAAAAACATGGCCGCTGTATCATCTTCCTGCTTTGAATTTTCATAAATTGCCCGAACGGTAAATTCCCAGGGGTCTCGTAAAAAAATCCCCTGCAGGGGCATTCTGTCTCCCGGTTTAAAGCCGAACCGGTCTGCCAGTTTACGGCCCACAATACAGCCCCGCCGGTCCTGAAGGTAGGCCTGCCACTGATCTTCGGGAATGACATATTCCGGGTAAATTTCCCTGAAATTGTCCTCTAAAGCAAACTTTACAAAAAAATTCTTGGGATCTTTATACACACCGCTGAACCAGAAACAGGGCGTCGCACTCGCTACCCCGGGCACCTGCTTTATCTTTTCTTTATAGCTATAGGGGAGCAGCATCCCGACAGATGTTTTGTTTTTCACAATGAGTCGATCAGCCCCCGACATCTCCACTCCGGCAAAAAAGGCATCGTTTATAGTGACCAGCACACCGAACAGAAACAGGGCAACCGCAAAGGATCCTATCGTGAGCAGCATCCTGATTTTTTTGCGGGTAATATTTTTAAGGATTATTTGGAGATACTTCATCAGGAAACCCCTCCCGCTGCTTCCTGCAAAATACCTTTATCAAGGTGTAAAACCGCCCGGGCCCGCTGGGCCGCTTCCGGATCATGGGTTACCATCAGCACGGTTTTATTATGCTCGGAAGAGAGCCGTTCGACTATTTCAAGGATTTCATTGCCGCTATCACGGTCAAGATCCCCGGTGGGTTCATCACACAACAGAAACGTGGGGTCGGTTACAATAGCGCGGGCAATGGCAACTCGCTGCTCCTGGCCGCCCGAGAGCTGCCGGGGATAATGCATCATACGGTCACCAAGACCCACCAGCGCCATGGCGGTTTCGACCTGCGCTCTGCGCTGCTTTTTAGACAAGCCGGTAAGCAGCAGCGGCAGCTCCACATTCTGAAAAGCGGTCAGCACCGGAATTAAATTAAACATCTGAAAGACAAAGCCCACCTGCCGGGCCCGCCAGGCAGCCAGATCTTTGCCCGACATCGCGGTAATTTCTTTTCCGTCCACTATGATGTTGCCCGAAGTCGGTTTGTCCAGTCCACCGATAAGGTTCAAGAGGGTTGTCTTGCCTGAACCGCTGGGACCCATAAAGGCCACAAACTCACCCTTGCCAATGTCCAGGTTAAGACCGGTGAGCACGGTGATCGTTTCAGTGCCCCGCTGATACTGTTTATCAAGACTGCTAATCGTGATCAGCGAATCATCATTGCCGCTACCATCTATCTTTACCATTGATCCCTCCCCTTAATTGCAGGTTTTTATCTGCTAAAAAATATAAAAACTTTTAATTTTAAATTTTAGACCCTTTAGGCCCTTCTATTTCACAACCACTTCCTGTCCATCTTTAAGTTCTTCAGGCCCGGGAACCACCACCTGTTCACCGGGGGTGAGTCCGGCTAAAATTTCAACCGTATCTCCGGCTACCCTCCCCGTTTTAACAGCCCGGCGCTCTAAAACGTCTGTTGTGCATACAAAAACAATCGACTGATCGGAAAGGTGGCGAACCGTAGATTTCGGCACCACTACCGATGGTACGCTGTTGTGTGCTGACGTGTTTTCAGTCTTAAAGGCTACTTTTACTCCCATGTCAGGTAAAATTTTAGGGTCAAGCTTATCAAAAGCGATCCGCACTTTAACCGTCGCCTTTTGCCGATCTGCCGTTGGAATCAACGTGAGAACAGATGCCGGGATTTTCCATTGGGGGTAGGCATCAAGTGTTGCAATGACCTTCTGCCCCACCTTGACACTGGCAATAGATGACTCGTTCACATCTACTTCAATCTCAAGTGACTGCATGTCTACAATCGTGGCTATGCCGGTGCGGGTGTAACCGCCGCCGGCAGATATCGGTGACACCATTTCCCCAACCTGGGCATCTTTTGACACAACGATACCCGCAAAAGGTGCCCGAATGGTACAGTTTTCCAGATCCTGTTCTGCCATCCTTACCCGTGCGTTGGCTGCAAGGACTTCTTCGTGCACACGGGACAGTTGAGCACGGTACCTGTCGACCAGCATGCGGGCCTTATCTAAATCTTCCTGGCTGGCAATAGCTTTTGCAAACAGACCATCAACTCGATTTAGATCTCTTTCAGCATCCTTAAGATTTACCTCAAGCTCAGGGATGCGGGCCTGGGAGACTTCCAAGTCAGCGCTGGATGCATTAACTCTTGCTCTGGCATCGGCATCATCCAGCCGTGCCAGAACCTGTCCTGCGCTCACTGCCATCCCCTCTTCCACAAACAGTTCCATCACCTGGCCGGTGACCTTGGCAGCAACCGTAGCGCGTTGTCGCGGCGTTACATAGCCGCTGGCATTAAGAACAGTTAAACCCTGACCAGACTGGTATGCTTGAGCAGTTATAGTTTCAACTTCTACTGGACTATCATATAAAACCAGGCTACCAATTAAAAAAGCCAAAACCAGAATAATAATTCCAATGATCCACAGAGTCTGTTTGCTGGTATTACTGCGCTGTTTCAGGTTCGGGTCTATTTTTAAAGAGCCTAAATCGGGCTTTGCGTTACTGCTTGCAGCCATAGTACAAATCATCCATATTTTTTGATAGCCTACCCTGCAGTAAACTGCGGAAAATGTATTCAACGAGATTAAAGTTGTTAGTTATAGTTCATTTCAGTGTAGGATGGATAAAACCACTGCAACAGGAAGTTTCTTAAGTAAAGCATTCCCCCCTATTTATTATCAAAACGGCCCCGAAATTTGTTCTGTATTCTTACCTTATTTCCTTTTACCCAATTTGTCAACACACCGTCAACAAATATATATTAAAGTAAAGGGATAGAGTGATTATCCTCGCCTAAAGAGGCGAGGCATTAGGAAGCCCCCCATAGTTTATGCCATATGGCACAATTATAGGGGGGCTTGAAAAACACTACAGATATTCATGCAGCAGTGATTTTATAATGTTTCTCCATTTGCTCAATCACGCTCTTTCTCAATCCCATTGCAACGCAGCCGAGTGCAGCGATTTCAGGCGGATAAAAGGCTTCGGCCGTGATCTCAGCTGAACGGGTCAACATGTCTGAGCCCAGCGAGTTTGTTGACCAGCCGTCTGAAATCGCGCCACGAGGGTATCCGCCTCTGACGGACAAGTTGCAGGGTGCCTTTTCTTTGGTTACTTTTCTTTGGAGCACGCAAAGAAAAGTAAGTTTATATATGATAAAGGCTTATCCCGCAGCTCACGGCCCGTTTATTCTCCCCGAATCGCTAAAAGCTATTCGGGTCGCACGACTAAAAGCCGTGGGTTTAGAAATTTAACCAATTTGACTGTTTTATGCTGGTAGCAACATGGCAGGATTTCCATTTTTTGAGAATAAAAACAGCGCAAAGGGCTGTAATGATTTGATGTAACTCAACTCTTACAATCTCACGAAACGAGACAAGTTTCTCACAAGTTGAGAAAATGTGATAGATTAATGTGTTGAGTGGCCAGGTTTGCTAAATAATCTGAATCATTTCTTTTATCAGGCGCAATAAAAGGCATCTGCCCCAGCAGCCGGACTTCTGAGAACCTCTTTATCACCTGCGGATTTGTCTCTTCGGCTTTACTTGTATCGGGCAGCAGCTGGTTGAGAATAATTCCTGCCACCTTGATTCCGCTGCTCTGAGCCTGCTTCACGCTGAGAAGCGTATGATTTATAGTACCCAGGGAAAGCCGTGCGACAATGATAAGCGGCAGGTTGAGCAGTTTGATTACATCAAGGGTCAACATATTTTCTGTGATGGGTACCATCAACCCTCCGGCACCTTCAACCAGTACCACGTCGTATCGCTCCAGCATCTCACGACAAATCGACGCTATCCTTGCAACGCTAATTTCTACATTTTCAAGCGTTGCAGCAACCCAGGGAGCCAGCGGATGCTGCATTTTGTAAGGACATACAGTATCAATATCTTCCCGGCACCCGGACATATCTTGTAAAAACACTGCATCTGCAGGAACCAGGCCGTCACCCTGAATCCTGCAGCCGGTTTCACAAGGTTTCAGCACACCGACTTTTTTACCTGATTGAACCAGTGCTCGGGCAATAGAACCTGTAACCAGCGTTTTACCCACCCCGGTATCAGTACCTGAAATAAAATAACCTGACATATGATTCTTATACAGCCATTTTAATAATGTGTACCCACAACAACTTAATGCTACAAACTAATACCGTGTGTTTTTCTCTTTTTCGGGGAGATAGAGGTATTCAAAGAAGCCTTCATCCGGCAGCCTGATCGTGATAGCACTACGTGAAACCCCGGCAGCAAGCTGCTGGGAAGCATCATCATATACGCTAAAAAAGGGTGAGTGTTCGGTGATTTCACGTGCTCGTGACAAATTTTTTAAAAACTCGCCCCTTGTTCTAAAGGGAAGCCCGTACCACTTCTCCCCCACAAAAACATTAAAAATATCTTTTTTTTCCTTATTTGATATCTTTTTTACAATCCCTTTGCCCATATATAAGGAAATCTCACTGCTAATCCACTTTACCGCCCATCTGCGCTCTGCGCGGCTGAATTTTGTTCGGGGTATTTTGTCTGTCTGGTTGTCTTGAGCACAGACAGGCCATGCAGAAAAAAATATAAAAAGGATTATTATGGCTGGGAGATAAAATTTTCCGGTACTGGCTGAAGGATAAGCTGTAATATCAGAAGACATGGATTGTGTATGTAAGCTAAAGTTAATGCTCCAGTTTATTGCTAAGCTGCTGGTAGAGTCCTTGGTACCCCTCAGAAGTCATTCTTTTTGATTTCCACCCTGATCCCTGGGTGCTTTCCTGAATTTTTTCCCGTTCAAACCGGTTAGTTTTTTTTTTCACTGCATCTTTTACCTGAACCTCCTTGTTTATCACAACCCAGACACCTTCTTTTTTCTCTTTAATCTGGGATCGGATTCTCCATCTCAGGGTCCCTTCCGTGTCAATTCTGTGGACCCATTGTGTTTCAATATAACCCTTATTTTCGATCACTTTCTTGAGGGTACAATGCAAATCATGTACAATCAGGGATTCCAGAGCATCCCACACCTCGGCGTAGGGTTTATCATATATTCGGGCCGTTGCGCGCACCTCTTTATTGCCCACAGAGAGGCAACCCTGGACCGGTAAGACTGCAAGGATGAATAAAAGTATATATTCTAAAAAAAATCTTTTTTGCATAATCTGTGTTCAGGTAAAAAAACATGTACAGAATTACTGCATCCCTGATAACATTCTTATATTTTCTGCCATA
Source organism: Thermodesulfobacteriota bacterium (assembly GCA_028278025.1). Lineage (GTDB taxonomy): Bacteria > Desulfobacterota > WTBG01 > CAIYCZ01 > CAIRTM01 > JANQFE01. The sequence continues at coordinate 42,744 of JANQFE010000094.1, forward strand.
AAACGTTTTAATGTCAAGCAAAAGCTGGTAAAAGGCCGACGCATACAAATATTTTACTTGAAATAGACAGTTTATGTTGTAGAATTACCCAGTAAGTTTTGTCCAGACCCCAGAATCCTGTATTTGTTAAAAAGGGTTAAAACAATTATTTACTAAAGGCCATATACCTGAATCACCACATTAAACAATACTATATAAAGGGGGAAAACGAATGAAAAAAATTGCCACTACCACACTATTTTATTTTCTGTTTGCTATAATCTTTTCAACATACACGTGGGCATTAGACATTGCCCTCCAAGACGATGCACCACCAGCGTCTGTTGAAAACCGTATACCTGCTTCCTTAGCAGATTTTTTACTTGATGAAGGTGTAGATATTTCTACGCTCAGGCCGGCATTACCTCAAAGTGATTCTACCACCCTGCAGGTGTTTGCATCGGGTGCTTTCAATGAATCATGTCTAGTGCTGGCAGGACCGGACGGCAGGGGCATGGTGCTGCTGGTCGATAGTGCCGAATCAGTCTATAATCAAAACCTACTCATCACTTTTGACATAACAAAAGATGAATTTACTATTCAGCAGCGCACCCCGGAATGCATCCGCCACATTTCAGACATAATCCAATCACTTATTTCCGTAATTTACAGTTGCGGCATTGTGGGGGACGCCCTCGGCTGTGCTTTGAGTGTCATAGATCTGATTACAAATCTGTATCTTTTTCCGATTATTTGTGAAGAAGAACCTGAAGAGCGCAGCATACTGTAGATTACTTGCAGCAAAACAGCGAAATGCTCGGGCTTATGTCAAGGTAGAGGAGAAATAATGCGCATGATTCAGGGTTGTGCAACAGTGCTCTCACTGGTCTTTATATGTTTCATACCATCCGCTCATTGCGCCAGGACAGCGCCTCAAGGTAGTGCCGGCACATCCCAATCACTGGTGTCCATTGAAAACAGTATTCCCGCCACGCTGGCAGAATATCTTCTCGGCAATAGCATAGATATTACCGGACTTACACCGCTCATACCGCAAACAGAAACACCTGCTCTATGTACATTAGAATCACCGGACCACAATGTCATAGTTTTGATAAGCCCTGACGGCACCGGCATTATCTGCCTGCAAAATGCAAACGGCCTTCCGGCGGGGAATGGGGAAATTATTACATTCGATACAGCCACACAAGATTATACAATCCAACAGCTGTCCCCTGAATGTACCGAACAGATTGCAACTGCCTTTCGTTCATTTTTATCAGTGATCGTCGACTGTGTTATCTTTGCTGATGAACTTTATTGTGCTCTCAGTATAATAGAATTTATTACGGATTTTTATCTGATGCAGCTCCTGTGTAATAGCCCGGATGAAGAAATTGCTTTTTAATTCACCTTCTTACAGATAACAACAACCGCAATGGCCTTTAATGATTTACAGCAATACATTGAAGCACTTGAATCACGGCATGATTTAAAACGAATTACGGCGCAGGTTGACCCTGTGCTTGAAGTCACCGAAATTGCCCATCGTATGGTTACCTGCGGCGGACCTGCCCTGCTTTTTGAAAACGTACAGGATTCTGGCTATCCCCTGGCAATTAACCTTTTCGGGACAATTGAGCGCACCTGTTTTGCTCTGGGTGTACAAAAACTGGATGAGATTGCAGATAGAATTCTAGCGATGATTCCCCTGCCCCCGGTCTCATCCTTTACCGAAAAAGTAAAGCTTCTCTGGCAGCTGAAAGATATAAAAAACTTCCAGCCTAAAGCCGTGCGTTCGGGCAGCTCTCAGGAGGTAGTAGAGCAAAATGGTGATCTAAAAACACTGCCGGTCCTGAAGTGCTGGCCCAAAGATGCCGGCAGGTTTATCACGCTTCCGCTGGTCTTTACAAAAAATCCTGATACAAGTCAGCAAAATGTCGGGATGTACCGCATACAAATCCTTGACGAGCACCATGCCCTTATGCACTGGCATATTCACCATGATGGAGCTCTACACTACCGCATGCACAAAGATAAGGGCCGGGATATGGACATAGCCATTGTGCTGGGTTGTGATCCGGCAACCATCTATGCGGCGACAGCACCCCTGCCGCCGGGCCTGGATGAAATGATTTTTTCAGGTTTCCTGAGAAACAGTCCCGTGCCCGTGGTGAAGGGAAAAACAGTTGACCTTATGGTACCGGCCAATGCCGAGTTTATAATCGAAGGAACCGTCTCTGCTACTGAAACCAGGCTGGAAGGTCCCTTTGGGGATCATACCGGTTTTTATTCAGATATAGAGGAGTATCCCGTTGTCAAGGTAAAAGCCATAACCCGCAAAGACAAACCTGTATATCCTGCCACCATTGTAGGGCGCCCTCCGATGGAAGACAGCTTTCTGGGTAAAGCAACTGAGAGGATTTTTCTGCCCCTGATAAAACTTCAGATTCCTGAAATCCGTGATATACATTTTCCCTGCGAGGGGGTTTTTCACAACTGCGTGCTTGTTTCAATCAAGAAGGAATACCCCGGACAGGCCAGAAAAGTCGCTTCATCTTTGTGGGGTATGGGACAAATGATGTTTACCAAGCTGATTATTATTGTTGATGAAGATGTAGATGTCCAAAACTGCTCTGAGACGGCCTGGGTGGTCTTCAGCAATATAGATCCTGAACGGGATATATTCTTAACCAAAGGTCCTCTTGATGTGCTTGATCACTCCTCTGCAGAGCCCCTCTACGGTTCAAAAGCAGGCCTTGACGCTACCCGAAAATGGAAGGAAGAAGGTCACAAGCGCACATGGCCTGAAAAAATTGAAATGGACAGTGCAATTAAACAGTTGGTAACGCAACGCTGGAAAGAGTATGGGTTTTAGCACGAAGACAAAACTGCTCCTTGACATGATAAAATTCGAGCATACTATTTTTGCACTGCCGTTTGCATATCTTGGCATGGTACTGGGGGCTGACGGCCTGCCGCGTTTTGCAACATTTGTCTGGATTACCTGTGCTATGGTCGGAGCCCGCACCTATGCCATGGCCCTTAACCGCCTCTTTGATCTTGACATAGATAAAAAAAATCCGCGCACATCCTCGTGGGCACTCTCCCAGGGGCTTGTATCCGTTAAAGAAACCGTTGTCTTCGCAATATGTGCCCTCATGCTCTTTTCAGTTTCAGTTTATATGCTTCCTTCCTTATGTCACAGGCTCTGGCCGGTGGTGCTTGTGCCCATGACATTTTATTCCCTTGCAAAAAGATTCACCTGGGCGTGCCACCTGCTGCTGGGGATCTGTCTCGGGCTGGCCCCCTTGGGTGCCTGGGTGGCAACTACAAATACGCTGCCCCCTGCAGGTATAAGCACCCTGGGTCTTGCTGTGCTGTTCTGGACTACAGGATTTGATATTATCTATAGCTGCCAGGATTATAACTTTGATAAAAGAGAACACCTTTACTCTGTTCCAGTACGCTTCGGCATACAAAAAGCCCTTCTCATTACAAAGGCCTGCCATGTTCTTGCCGTTTTTTTTCTTGTTCTGCTTGGCATGAGCTTTTCACTGGGCACTATCTACTATTTAGGTGTTTTGCTGATAGCGGTTTTTCTGTGGTACGAAAACAGGATTGTCACCCCCGATGATCTTTCCCGCGTGAATGTATCATTTTTTACCCTAAATGGTTTTGTGAGCATATTTATGTTCATTTTTGCATTCATCTCTATTAATTTTAATTTGTAATTTTTTATTTTCCTATTATAATTAAAAAAAATGCCGAAAAGTAAGTAAAATATAAACGAAACTTTCTCACCAGACACGGGTTTAATATATATGAACAGAAATTTATCAAAAGAGGTACTAATGCAAAAAACCCGTTGCAGATTATGTATAACTTTCATATGTTTTTTAGCTTTTTGCTGTGCCTTTCCGGAAAGCGCACCGGCACAGACAAGTGCCGGTAATGTCCTGTATGCCAAAGGCCATGGTACGGTTACGTTTCAAGGCACTGCAACTATATCACTAAACGGTGAGGGAACACTTGTTGTCGACGAAAATACGGATGTCATGTTTATCCGCGAAGAAGAAAGCGATCAACCTGAGCCGGAGTGCTTTCCTACCGAGGAGGGAGACTGTGTCTATGTTGAACTGAACGGTAAGGTTCAGCTTACCGGTGAGAACATCGAAATCTCTTTTACAGGTGCCAATATAGGGTTGAATGCCGGCGGGAACGGAACCATGGTACTTACAGGCTATGGTATCTATATTTACATAATTGGAGATTCCTTAAAAAGTGGTCGCTGGACTATTACCGGTACAACAATAATTTTTGAAAATTAAAGCCGTCCACACTATAACAATAAAAAACATTGAGGTATAAAACGTGACTGCCAGCAAAAACACAGTAATTCTAGCTTGCATAGTATGTTTTTGTTTGCTTTTTTCATTTCACGGCCAGGCTGCCGGCTTCAATTCAGAATACCTGAGTACACAAGACAATATTGATAAGGACTACTATATAGTGCTTATTGGATTTGTTTTTTTCCTGCCTGAAATTGTGGAGCTGCATTTTTCGGACAATGGTACCTTTTCATTAAAATCCGACCTCTGGGATCAGGCTGCAGTCGGCACTTATGAAAATAATATCCTGTTGTTAAAAGGTAACGGCACAACAGGTAATTTTTATGATGTCGATTTCGATGAATATATTGAAATGAATTATAACTTTACCAGTCATCCTCTGGGACTGCGTGACTTTTTTATGATGGGTATCGGTTCCCGTGAGATAACTCTGGAAAATGGCGATCCCATTCTGGAACCTTTTATCTTTGAGGGCCCGGGCTTCTAAGGATGTACTTCGCTATTTGGGAGGGATACCCGTCCCTTGAGACTTGAGTTTTTCCAGGGAAGTTACAAATTTGTCCTTGAGAATAATAACAGGGATTTTATGTTTGAGACATCCTCAGCTACAAAGCATTAGTAATCCCCCCAAGCATTCTGATTGCAGAGTATAAAAGCATTACTACTGATGATATTAAAAATGCTCCCTGCAAAAAGGGTGGATGTTCATCGCAATCCTGATTAAAACCTTAATACCAGTGCCTGACCCCAGAAAATTTCTAAGCGCTTTCATTTAATTTACCCCCTTTTTATTGCAACTTCTCTTTTAAGTAAGTGTATATTTTGAATGTCTATATGAATTATCTAGCAATAGTATAACATTTGTTAGCCCTTTTACTTTTCACGATCACTACCTAGCTTTATTTTTACCTTAATATAATTATTAATTACAATAAATTGATCTATTTATGTTTTTTTTGTTGACACGAATAATTCATAAGAGATATACGATTTTTTAGTGAAACTTTGAATGCGATTTAATTTAATAAATATATAAGTTGTGCTTACCTCCATAGTCTTAATGGTGTATACTTAAAAGCAAAAAATGCAGCAAAACATGTTCTGAGAGAATGGAATTGAAATCGACGCTTCCTTGCAAACACGAGAAAAGAGTCACTCAACAGGTTAAGCCCACAATTGACCTTTTGACCAACATGGATACTTTACATCCAGAGGTCTTACGCCAACACCAAATTCAGCCAATTGATTACAAAGGCGGTTTGGTTTTCCGGTCCGCCATTGAGAGTATCCGAGGTACTTTCATTGCGTCATCAACAACTGGTCGTGAGGGGCTAGTCAACGATGTGCTTGAGAATCTGTCGCAACGGGAAAAAATCGTAGAGTTTACAAGGAGCGGTTCGAGTCGTCGTTATGATTTCTCTGTAGCCTTGGAGCGTAACCCTGATTACTTTGTTGCTGTAGAAGTGAAAGGGGGCGAAGGGAACAGTATAAATATTTCTGAACGCCCATTGTGGGCAAAAGAGTTTGCTGTTTGGAGTCATCTGGATGGTGCAATAGTGAATCAACCTGCGCACGGTGCTCATTCTGTGATTAATCGGCTGACAAATGAACTTGTAAGACGTCACAAGATAGTGGATGTGCTATTTTTCAAAGACATTTTGTGTGGTACGCGGGCTAGACCATGTCCGAAATACCCGAATCGAAAAGATAGTATTGGACTTGAAACATCACCAGACATCTTTCTTTTCCCGACAAGAATCCCGTCTATTGATGACCCTGAACCACCTGTTCATAGTCTTGCTAGTCTCAGATTGCCCGTACTCATACTTGACTTGTTCAACATTCCTTCAAATCAGCGCAAAAATCATGTTTGGGAGGTACATGTCAAAGTCGAGGAACTTCCCAATACTAGAGCAAGACGTATTGTTCAAATCAGACATAAAGGAAAGGTCGTAGATGAAAGTGCATCCCGGTCTTGGCGGATTTAGAGGTTCCTACTATGGTTAGAGCAGTAATTGGGGGCCGACAACCCCAACTTTTTGATGATACGCAAACCATCACAGATTTGGATGCCAGCCTTTGGCATGGATCATTCAATGGCCGTGAAAGTTCGCTACAACAACTGTCTCCATATGTCGGTAAACTCAAATCTGGAATGGTGAAAGTTCTTATATCGTTATATTCCGAACCTGGCAATGTGATACTTGATCCATTCTCAGGGTCCGGAGTTGTCCCGCTTGAAGCTGCTCTTGCGAATCGAAGTGCTTGGGCTAATGATTTAAGTCCATATGCTTATGTTTTGACAAGGGGAAAACTCGAAGCTCCAGGTAGTGAAAAATATGCAATAGAGCAAGCTAAGACACTCATTAGGGCCGCCGAAAACAAAACACGACACATAGATATTGTTGACGTACCGAAATGGGTCCAGCAATTTTTTCATCCTGATACATTGAAAGAAACGCTGGCAGCAGTCCAAATACTACTCCAAGATAACAACTACTTTCTGCTCTCATGTCTGTTGGGTATACTTCACCATGTTCGTCCAGGTTTTCTTTCTTACCCAGCCAGTCATCTTGTTCCATACTTACGGGCATCCAAGTACCCTCCCGAAGAATACCCACAGATGTACCAATATCGGGACTTACGTTCAAGACTACTTGCCAAAGTAAAACGTGCTTACCGGCGACCTATGCTGCCGGTAAATTGGGAGCAACGCCAGTACAAGGTCTGGCAGACCAACTCAATGGACTTGCCGGTTGAAGCTAATAGTGTTGATACGATCATCTCAAGCCCACCTTATTTTGGGGCACTTGATTATGCGAGAGATAATCGTCTACGACTTTGGTTTTTGGGCTGTGAGAATTGGAAAAAACTCGACTCCTCCCTTACAGCAAATAATAAGGTCTATCTGCCACAAATGACAGCATGCCTTCAAGAAATGGTACGTGTTCTACGTCCAGGTGGACATTGCGTATTGGTTCTTGGTGACGTCGAAAAGTACGGGAAAACACGACGTACTGCTGAGATATTGTCAGAACTAGCTTCTGAAGGAACTCAAAATACACTTATCACAAAGTTGATTTATGACGATCGTATCCCTGATGAAAGACGTTCAAGACGTCTAACTAGTACCACAAAATTTGAGCGTATTCTGGTAATGCAGAAACAATAGAAAATAGACGGATAAATAGGGACATCCATGATACGTTTATGTCAAGGAGAATCTAGAGATTCTCCTTTTTTAGATCATGGATATCTCTATTCAATCGATTACGTTCATACCATTTATTGACAGGTATGATTCATAAGAGAGATATAAGGTTTTTTAGCCTGTAAGTCGGCTAGAACATAGTGAAAGCCGACAAACACGAATACAAAAGAATTGCGATAAAAAATTTTTTTTATTATCCACATAAGTATCCTATACGAAATAGTAATGTGTACGCTGGATTGAGATTTTTTGGATATGATGTTCCCCTTGATTGATAGATAAATTTTAAAACCAGTTATGCCAAGCGTTGGCCTGGAACACTAATCTTAAATGAACGGAGCTATGACGACAAAAGTAATCGATAATTTGGAAAACAATATTTCGAATGCTGTTGCCCATTACTGGCAAACTCGCCAGTCGCAAAGGGAAAAGCAAAAAAACAGAGGGATTTCTGATGCCGGGTTGAGAAGTGCGGTAACTGGCGGTGCTCAAATGGACGGCTTTATCCGTCTTTTCACTGAAATAATTATTGAGGCAGGAATGAATGAAAGATATGTTTTTAGAAAAAGACTGCTTGAGCTACCCGGGTATTTCAGGTCGACAAAGGAATGGGATTTGCTCGTCGTCAAGAATGATCAATTGGTTGCAGTAATCGAAGCAAAGTCACAGGTCGGTCCCTCTTTTGGAAACAACTTTAATAACAGAACGGAAGAAGCAATGGGCAGCGCTCTTGATCTTTGGACAGCCTATAGGGAGGGTGCATTTACCGCTGGAGTTCAGCCCTTTCTTGGGTATTTTTTCATGCTTGAGGATTGTGATGCTTCAATTCGTCCTGTCAGGGTTAAGGAGCCCCATTTTAAAGTCTTTCCGGAATTTGTTGGATCATCATATATGAAAAGATATGAGATCTTTTGCCGTAAACTCGTCCTCGAACGTCATTACACAGCGGCATCATTCATAACCTCCGAAAGCCGGACAGGTCTTAATGGTGTGTACCGGGAACCTGCAAATGATCTCTCATTGACGATTTTTCTCAAATCTCTTGTAGCCCACATTGGAGCCTTTGCATGAAAAGTATTAAACATAAGACTTGTCAGAGGCTAATTAACGGGGATGCTAGAGATCTGAGGTTCTTAAATGATGAATCCATACATCTCGTTGTTACATCGCCGCCATATTGGAATTTAAAACGCTATAATGAACATCCAGACCAATTGGGACATGTCAATGACTATGAGTCCTTTTTAGAGGAACTTGAAAAAGTTTGGAAGGAAGTTTTTCGGGTATTAGTTCCCGGTGGAAGGCTAGTTTGTGTCGTTGGTGATGTATGTGTTTCAAGAAGGCGGTTTGGACGGCACCTTGTTTTTCCTTTACACGCGGATATCTGCGTATTATGCCGAAAAATTGGCTTTGATAATCTTAATCCCATTATTTGGCATAAAATCACAAATGCAAGTTTTGAAGTCGAGAACGGATCAAAGTTCTTGGGCAAACCGTATGAACCGAATGCAATCATAAAAAATGATATGGAATTTATCTTAATGGAGAGAAAGCCAGGAGGATATCGAAAACCGACTGAAGAGCAAAGAAACTTAAGTAGAATCGCCAAAAAAGACTTTAATATCTGGTTCCAACAGATATGGAACATCACCGGTGCATCAACCAAAACTCATCCTGCCCCATTTCCTCTGGAACTTGCAACTCGTTTGATCAGAATGTTTTCCTTTTATGGGGACACAGTTTTAGACCCATTTTGCGGTACCGGCACAACAATGATAGCGGCTTTGAGAAATGGAAGAAACAGTATAGGAATCGATATTGAACCTGAATATTGTCGTATGGCCGCACGACATCTAAAAAAAGAGCGTAGCAATCTTTTCATAAATATAGACTTGATATTTGAGAAAATGGTAGCTGACAATTCAGGTCAAATGCAAGTTTGTGAAGACCAAGCACTTTATGAAGTTAAATCAGCCAGAAAATCACTGGAATAGCCTGTAGTCAGCTAGAATGGAATGAAAGCCGACGATCACGGATACAAAAGAATTGTGATAAAAAATTTTAAGTCGGATTGAGTGTCGGCATTCACTGTCACTCATTCCGACCTACGAATTGGAAAATATTCGGACCGGATCGAAAAAACAGACAGGATAACAAAATCAAACACATTCAGCTGAAAGTCCAACTCTGCAGGATTGATCATTATCCGGGAAAATCAGTTACAGGGGTAATAGTAAGGGCATCTAAAGGATAAAATGAGAGCTTACAATAAAAACACACCGTCTTTAAATATGATTGTACCGGTTTTTACTATATGCCCAATAAAATTAGTGGGTCGTGCTCCTTTAAGAGCTTTGTCAGTAAAGGGATGGATATCAACATCTATACTGCCATTGATTTTTGCTTGGGAGAAAATATCTGCCTTAAAGTTCAGGTCTTTATTCTCAAAGTCAGGGGAGATAACAGCAATATCTATATCACTGAATTCATGAGGCATACCCGAAGCATATGAGCCGAATAAAATCACTTCGGTTATTCTAATCTGTTCCTGAAGATATTGGATGGTTCTCAATATGGACTTTCTTACAGAGCTTTTAACTTTAACCATTTGAGTATCTTCTTTGTATTTTTATAAAAGTCTAATGCAGTATCTTTTGTTATCTGTTTGGAGATCTCCGACATTTCATCTGGATATCTGGTTTCCAGATAATAAAAATTCAGTTTTGCAAGGAAAGCTTTCTGTTCTGTATCGATCTCGATTTTGGCAATGTTGATGAGTTTAATCAGGTCGTGAATTCTTGGCGGAAAATTATTTGTGTTCTGGACAACGAGCGCTTTAAGCAATTTCTCAACAGACTGCTGGCAAGTAAAAAGCACATAGAGATACCTGCCAGTTTCAAGCATAGCCTTGGCTGTGTCAAAATCATATTTTGATAAGTCGATCCAGTATGTTACGTCCTGATTCATGGATTCATATAACGTTACATGGCTTACTATTATTTAAGATTATCTAATGAATATCAAATATTATAATTGAAGTCAACATAGGCTATCAGCCGGATAAAAAAGGGACAAACTGAACCTCCCCCGGTTATTTCCGGTTTGGCTTATGGTAAGAGGGATATTGCTATTCTAATAGTAGCAAGGGTATATTGAAATAAAGTTTCACGGGCGGCATACGTTTTTGCTATGAACAGAAAGGTCAGGCGTACAAGCAGCAGATTTATTTTCTGCGCTGCTGGAAACGGTTTCGTCCCCAGCCAATACTTTAGGCTTTTTTCAGCACAAACCTGCTTATCTCGCGAGGACAGTTGATGCGCACCGGCGGGCCCACAACTCCCAGCCCCTTATTTACGTAAAGATATGATTTGTGTTTGCGATACAGGCCGTAATCGTGCTGGTAGGCCATTTTTGCCAAAGACCACCCGTGTCCCCCCAGGGAAGGCATAATAAACTGACCGCCATGGGTATGCCCTGACAGGGTTAGCTGGATGCCGGAACGGGCAGCATGGTTAAATACATTCGGGCGGTGGCAAAGAAGAATTTTAAAACTTTTTTCAGGTAGGTCTGCAAGCGTTTGGTTCAAATAAGGGAAATCATCATTTAAATACCAGCTTCCCCGTGCATCATCAATTCCAAGCAGATAGATGGGGTCCGTGGAATCCTGTCCGGCAATCCGGGTCCATCTGTTTCGCAGCACACGGATACCGCCCTTATTCAGCCGGCTGCACAGCTCATCAACATCACAGTAAAAATCATGGTTGCCCAGAATGACAAACACCCCTGACGGAGCCTGAATGCCGGAAAGAACATCAGCTGTCTCGCCTACATATGCATTACCCCAGTTAATAAGATCACCGGTAATCACTACGATGTCAGCACCTAACTTATTAATTATTCCCACAAAGCCGGCCAGACGGTGCCCATCCATGAAGGGTCCGGTATGAATATCACTTATCTGTACAATCACAAAACCGTCCATGGCCTCGGGAAGATCGTTAAAAGAAAGGGTTTTCTCTTCAACCTTCAGCCTTTCTTTACCGATGTAGGCCCCGTAAAAAGAACAACCTGCTATCGGCAGTACAATGGTTGAAGTCGCAAACTTCATCAATGTGCGACGCTGTTCATCCACTCCGCCATGTTCTTTATTCGTACGGAGATCCTGACCCCTCAGTGCAGCCCGTATTCGGCTAAGAAGCTTTATAATAAGAAAAAGCACTCCGGATATAATAAAAAAAGGCGCCAGGACAAGGCATAAAAGCATATAGATAAAAAACGGATACATGAGGGCATACTCTATCAAGGCTTTTACAGCCGGTGCAACCGCAGGCGGAGAAAAAAGAAACAGGTATGCACTGTTGAGCCCGGCAGCATAGATACACAGCAATAGCCGTCGGCGCGGGTTTTTACAGGGTTTAAAGGTACTAAAACAGCCCAGCCATGTTACCGTCTGCACGGCAAAGAAAAAGAGAAAAAAGCCGAGCAGCATGGGGATTGACGGAGTATGCATGATGCATGCTTACATGAATAAAGTATTCAACTGGCAACGGACCACTAACGATTGACAAAACAAAAAAAGGGGCAGGTTTTAAAAAACCATACCCCTCATACTGTATATAACAGCTCTGGAATGGGAGTGCAAGGTACTACGACATACTGTCACTGAGTGTCTTGGACTGCTGCTTGGTGATCTTTTCCCAGATTTCAGGACGCTCATTTTGGATGCGCTCATCATTTTTGTGAATCTCACGCCACAGCATACGCGGAGAGTCATACTGGCTCCAGCTTCCGTTCATGGTAACACCGTCAAGCAGTGAAAACAGATAGACGACTTCTTCATCAGTATAATAGGGAATCAGAGCATAGCCGCTGGTAACCTGCATCATTCCGTCGTCGTTGAACTCAAAAGTCTCAAGCCAGGTCTTGGTATATTCTTCAAAGCCGGGTTTGCCGTCAAGCTCCTTCACAAGCGCATCTGCAGCCCAATACCCGCAGTTGAGCGCCCCCTGGGCCTGGGTCTCAACAAATGCTGCTGCATCTCCCACCATCAGGCAGTTGCCCTTGTAGGGCTTTTTCATGGGTGAATATGCTTTGGTGGTACAGCAATGGGATTGCTCGATTTTGGCATTTTCAAACATATAGGCTACCGGGCTTTTCTTGGTAAAAAACTCATACAAAGCCCAGGGCATCTGTTTGGGGTGACCGATAAGGATTACGTCAGCCCATTCAAAATGCCCTGCAGGTCCGGTCCCCAGCAGCGGGGCAAAATTTGATCCGTAGCAAAGGCCCCAATACCCGCACCATTCTGCCGGGTTGTAATCTTTTACATTTGACATATACAGGGCCAGGCACAAAGCCGAAGCAAAATAAACACGTCCTTCGTTCATGCCAAGCGACTGGGCAACCTGGGCAGTGGCACCGTCTGCACCAATCATCTTTTTGGCCTGTATCTTAAACTTTTTACCTTTACTCACACATTTGAGTTCTACTCCCTGGGCAGTATCGATAGCCTGGTAGCAGGTTGTTTCATTCAGGTACTCAACGCCAAGCGCCAAAACCTCATCAAGAATCTGCTTGAGCAACCCGGCCTTATCATATTTCCAGGCAAACGGCCGCTTGTCGGGCCAGGCATAATGAGCATGGTGTGCACGATCGGCAGAGTAATAGAATTTATCCCGCACCGGGCAGAGCGGACCCTTGTAGTCTACTTCCCAGCCAAATTTTGTAGATTTGATCTTGTTACGGCTGTTCGGGCCGATGAATCCATCCGGTCCGATTTCCTCACCGGTCTGCACCACGATCGTATCTCCATTGTAGTTTTCATCCAGGATAATATGTTCGCTGCAGTAGCGGGTCATTTTGGAGATATCCTTGCGTTTTTCTATGATAAGCACTTTAAGCCCTTTTTTGGCGGCCCATTTTGCCGTATGCAGTCCGCCGGGGCCGGCTCCAACTATGGCTACATCATAAACAGACATGTCTGTTTCCTCCTTACATTGGTATGTTATCAGCTAATTGCTCCAACCGGGCAATAAATTTCACAGGTATGGCAGGCCATACAGTTCTGAGGGTACACCTTTGACTTTTTATCATAACCGCCCCTGTCATCCAGTTCCAGCGCACCGACCGGACAGTTTTCCATACAGGAACCGCACCCCAGGCATTCATCTTCATCAATAACCGGATACTGGCGGCAGGAAGGACACAGATTAAAAAACTGCGGCAAACTATGAAACTCCTTCGACAGTTTATCCAGATGGGGCACCGGGGCATAGGGATTGCCGCACTTCGTACATTCCTGTAGCTTGTATTCAACCTGCCAGTTCAAAATTTCTCTTTTGGGCCCTTCCTGCTCACACCCTTCAGGCGTGCATAACGCTGAAGTTTCAAGGTCATTCTTCTTGATAATTCCGGTGGGGCATACAAATGCACATGAACCGCAGGCAATACAGTCCTCAGCTGACCGGTGAAAGGGACTGTCAACCACTTTCTCGGTACCGTTACCGGCAAACTGGATTGCACCGGCCCCTACAACTTCATTACAGACTCGTACGCACAGTCCGCATAAAATGCAGTATTCATTCTCTTTGCGCCATGCAAAAGCACTGTCGGCAATGCCGTATTCCCGGGCCAACTGCTGGACGATTTTCACATTGGGGCAGCGGTTCAGCAGCAGCTCGATCACCAGCTTCCGGCCCTCAATAACCTGGGCAGTGTCTGTTTTAACAACAAGGCCTTCCTCAACCGGACAAGTGCATGATCCCTCGATAGTGCTTCTGCCGTTTTTGGTAATTTCAACAAGACATAAGCGGCAGGCTCCGTAGCCTTCCAGAGCATCGTTGGAACAGAGTGTCGGTATGTCCACCCCATTGACTCGTGCTGCTTCAAGTACGGTTGAGCCCTCTACTGCTTTTACTTTCTTGCCATTGATTGTTAGTTTTACCATAAGTCCATTCCCTCTATTTCTCATTCTGAATTATTGCTCCATATTGCTTTGCTAATTTATTCTCTTAATCATCCGCTTTTCCAGCTCTTTGGGAAAATGCTTCATGACAGATAGAATCGGAGCTGCAGCAGTTTTGCCAAGCGCACAGAAGGAGGCATCATTCATTGCTTTGCCCATACGCGCAACCAGGCTTACCTGGTCCGGGGTGCCGCGGCCCTCAGCAATGGTAGTAATAATTTCACCAAGTTGCTTAACACCTTCCCGGCAGGGGGTACACTTGCCGCAGGATTCTTCCAGGAAAAACTGAGTGAGAAATTTGGCCATATCAACCACATCACCATCCTCATCCATTACCAGCAGTCCGCCTGAGCCCAGCAGGCTGCCGGCCTTGGTAAGAGACTCATAATCAAGCTTGATTTTGAGAGATTTTGCAGGCAGCAGCCCCCCGGAGGGACCACCGGTCTGAAAAGCCTTTACCTTTTTTCCGCTGGCAGTGCCCTTACCGAATGTTTTGATGATATCTTCAACCTTAGTACCAAGGGGTACTTCTACCCAGCAGATCTGGGCAACATTGCCGGAAAGCGCCACGATTTTTGTGCCTTTGCTTGCGGGAGTCCCAATGCCGGCGAACCATTTCCCGCCGTGCATGACGATCAGCGGTATGTTAGCCAGTGTTTCAAGATTATTTATCACGGTTGGTTTGCCGAAAAGACCCTTTTCAACAGGCAGAGGCGGACGGGGACGGGGCTCACCAAAAGATCCTTCCAAAGAATTAAGCAAGGCGGTTTCCTCACCACAAATATAAGCACCGCCACCACGCTTGACCTTCAAGGTAAAGGAAAATCCCGACCCCATAATGTTTTTACCAAGCAGACCCATCTGCTGTGCTTGTTGAATGCCGGTCTCAACCCGCTCAATGGCCAGCAGGTAGCGGTCGTTAAGATATATATAGCCTTCCTGCGCACCAATGGCATAACCGGCTATGATCATGCCTTCAATAACTGCATGGGGGTCCGATTCAATAAAACTTTTATGCAGCCCGATCTCGGGGTCGCCCTCACTGCCGTTGCAGACAATATATTTCTCATTATCTTCGGCTTTGCTGCAAGCTTCCCACTTGATACCGGTAGGAAACCCGGCGCCGCCCCGGCCTCTCAGTTTTGAAGTTTTGACTTCCTGGATAACCTGCCGGGGTGTCATGGAGGTTAAAGCCTTTGCAAGGGCTGTATACCCCCCCAGGGCAATATATTCTTCAATACGCTCAGGGCTGATAGTACCGGCATTTCTGGTAAGCAGCTTCTTTTGTTTCTTGAAAAAATCTATCTTGCTGTACTCCTTAACACCGGAAGCCGTTTTGGGCAGCTTGCCTTTGCTGTATTTTATGGGCTCAATACACACAGCCGGTTTTTGTTCATCGTGGCGCATTATCACCAGGTCATCTACTATCTTGCCGTTTTTAAGGGCCGTAACAATATCCGCAGCACGGTTACTATCTGCATTGCCATAGGTAATGCGGGGTTTGCCGGCCCGGATCACATCTACGATAGGCTCGGCATAGCTCATACCGTTACTGCCGACCATGACAACATCTGCTTTGATTTTTTGCTTTTTCAGTTCCTGTTCCAGGGCTGCCGCAACACTTTCTGATCCTCTGGCAAGTCCACAGGATGCCGCTCCAACCGTGATACGGATTTTTTCGGAACACAGCAGCTGCAAACCAAGTTTTTTGATCTTTGCGAGGTCATCAGCTTTTTTTACTTTGCCCATCACTTTCCACTGCTTTTTGGTGCGTTTGGATGCAGCCTGTGCGGACGAGTCTTGCTTATCAATGCCCAGGGCTGCCATAAGCACGCTGCGCTGCGGCTCCGGTAAATCCTCAGAGACAAATTTCTCCACAATTTTCTTACTGATCTTCTTTCCGGCTGCCTTACCGGCAAGCATCTCCAATATCTTCGGCCTCATTCCCTCACGCATCCCTTCAGGAACTGCAGCCATTACCTTGTCAAATGCTTTCTGTCCATCTGGTAACCATTTTATATCTGCCATCTTCCCTTCTCCTTTCAGGGATTAAATCATTCGTTGAAGATTGCTTCTAATTTAGCTTGTGCCTGTACTCCGGAATAAATCTCTCCATCTATCATTATTGCAGGATCCATGTTGGGGCATCCAAGATCACGGGCTGTCTCTAGTGTGATATCAGCTCCTGTTTCGGCAATTTTAGTCTTTATCTGTTCCAGCAGGGCACCGCCACCTCGTGCATGTGCACCGGTAGAGGTGCATACCGTGACGATATGTTTGTTTGGTTTTTCAAGTCTAAAGGCTGCATAGGAGGTAATCAGACGATAAAGAGTGCTCTGGAATATATTCTTTTGCTGGCTGATAAGCACCAGGGCTTCACGGGGCACATAGCCGAACTCTTCCTGGACCGCATGCAGAATGCCGATTACGGTTTCCTGGCCTCCCGGGGTATTTGCCAGAATTTCTTCGACTTTGGTCAAGTCAACCCCGCCCATAGTTGCAAAAGCCTTGAGTATATTGGTTTTAAAAGGATCTGGCACTATTTCCTTGACAATTGCCGTAATGTGTTCTTCCTTAATGGGGCCGCCCTGGGCCTTCTCATTAGCGATGGTCATGAGTTTGCCGCGAAAAACTTCCCGCATCATTTCAGGAACTTCCTGAAGCATGCGCTCAAACATGGTCTCGCTGTTGCCTTCCCATCCGGCAGCAGCAGGGGCAGGTGCAGGTGCAGCAGCCTGCTTGTCGCCACCTTCAGCCTTCATACCCAGGGCTGCCATCAGAGCGCTGCGCTGCGGTTCCGGCAGGTCTTCTTTAACCCATGTTTTAACAAGCTCTGCATCGACCGGCTGACCGGCGGCTTTGCCTGCAAGCATTTCCAGCAGTTTCGGCTTAATAGCGTCCCGCATGGCCTCCGGCACTGCCTGCATCACTTTGTCAAATGTCTTCTGTCCATCTGGTAACCATTTTATATCTGCCATCTTCCCTTCTCCTTTCAGGGATTACCTAGTGTGTTAACTAAATAAGCCTTATACGCACCTATTCTCTACAGGATACTGCCTGTTCTGCAAACTGTTTGCAGCTCAATAGACCGCTCCCGTTGTTTCATAGGTATAGGCAATCCCGCTCTGAATATTTTCAAGCAGTTTGCCGTATTCTTTTTCAACCTGTTTACCTGCTGCTGCGAGCTGCTTTTCAGTAGCTTTGGCAAATCTTGCCTGTGCCGACAGATACTCTGAGAGCGGCCTTGGTTTGAGGGTCTTAACCGTCATGTTGTAAAAACCGGCGGCAACCTCATATAAAGGAAATGCCAGCGATTCGACTGCCCAGAAGCCGACCTTAACCGTGTCCTCAGTCTTATACTGCCATGCTGACGGGCAGGGACACAGAATGTGAAGGTAAGCATTGCCCTGCGATTCGAGGGCTCGCTGCACCTTTTCAAAAAGATCAAACGGATAGCTGGGACACGCCGTGGCAACGTATTGAAATCCTTCAGCAACCGCAATACCGGGCAGTGTCTTCTTTACAGCACTATCCAGGCTGTTTTCAGGCTCATCATCAAGGCAAATGATAGTTGTCTGTTTGCCCTGCTTTAACTTTAAAAAAGCTGCATCTGAGGTAACACCAAAAAGCTCTGCTGCCGATTGCCGCTCACAAACAGCCTTGTGCAGCAGGCCCTCTGCTGCTTTTCCAACCAGCCTTACCGCAAGCGAAACACCGCACCCGATACAAGTCTGATTGTGCTTGGGGTCGAAAAACTCTTCACGTGGTAAAAAATTTGGCACATATAAACTGAATTTATCCATGCTTTATCCCTCCTCAACCATACTAATAACACCGAACCAGCATTCACGATGACAAATTCCGCAACCGCTGCACCGCTTCTGATTAACATCAAAAAACCCGTCATCAAGCCTCTCAACGGCTCCATGAGGGCAATACACATAACAAATTCCACAGCGAATACACCGGTCCTTATCCCATTCCGGCCTTGCCGCTATAGGGTCGCCCTGTTTGAACGCCTTTGCAGTGCCGTTTGCAACCGCCGAGCACTGTATAATCTTTTTTGAAACTTTTGCAGTTGCTTCCAAAACCCTTCTCCTTTCCCTAACAAAAAAATTTGGCCACAGTTAATAATGCCAACAAAAAAGG
This sequence comes from Thermodesulfobacteriota bacterium, assembly GCA_028278025.1. Taxonomy (GTDB): domain Bacteria; phylum Desulfobacterota; class WTBG01; order CAIYCZ01; family CAIRTM01; genus JANQFE01. The sequence goes on from JANQFE010000094.1 coordinate 61,399, forward strand.
TAAAATAAAAAATTACACTTCTTCGGGGGCTTTCATGGGGCACACTTTTACACAGGTCTGGCACTCCAGGCAGAGGTGGTTATCAATAAATGCGCGGTCTTTGACAAAGCGAATAGCTGTTCTGGGACAAAGATCAACGCATCCACCACAACCGACACACTTTTCTCTGTCAATTCTTATCATTATAAGCCTCCTTATATAGCTGAACGATTACCTTACATTGCCGGATAATACTACATGTAACAAAAATATTAGCTGTACGAAATTACTCACTGTAAATAAACTATTTGGTAGCTAATCTTTTGCAGGCTATATAATATACAAAGTTTCCTGCGCTGATGTCAAGTTTTTTCACTGCTGACATTCATATTTTTGAATAATCGGTTCTGCAGACATATATCTATCGTTCTACTTTTGCTGTATTACATAGCCTTTTTGCCGCAGTAGTGCCAAAACGCCGTCTGTACCCACAAGATGGGCTGCACCTACAATTACAAGCACATTGTTTTGCTGCATAATCAATTTTTCAATGTCGGCAACCCACCTTTTATTTCTCTGGACAAGCAGGCTGTCATAAATTTCGGGGTGTCTCTTGAAGCTTGTCTTCAAAATAGAATTAAGTTTCTGGGCATTACCGGATTTCCAGAAACGCACCATATCAGAAGCCATCGTCTCGACTACAGCGAGGTCTTTAAGTGTCTGAGTCAGAAAAGATTCCTGCTCACGAATATTCATGCGGGCAAGCATGTTAAACTGGTATTCCAGATCCTCTAAAAACACGAGTTTTTTTTTATCCTGTTTTGCCCGGTTAAAAAAATGGGCATCAATACCATATTGCGGACTAAACCCCAGACGTACCAACTCCTGTCCGACAAGTGTGACGGCACACAACCACGGCTTGAGACTGTCAAACTGTGACATGGACATACCTGCTTTTGCCGCCCTTTGCTTAAGCAGTACGTAAGTTTTTGCTGAAATGTTCTGGCTAAGGTTCTGTCCCTTCATATAAAAACCCTTAGTGCCGACTTTTTGAAGTGCAGCAAATTGCTGTTTGGGGCTTATATCTGCTTCGAAAACAATAAGTTTGCTGTCGAGGTAGGCCTTTTCAATTTCACTGCTGAGCGGATATGCATCGGGTTTCATCAGATGAATAGATCCCAGCAGATACACGGTATTCTTAGTCGTTTCAATTGACCACAGAAAGCTCTTCTGCCCTGAACCCTGATCCGTTGCCTGCCCCTTTACGTGAGTGGCACAAGACAACACAATTAAGAAGAATATAAAAACAAACAGCCGGTATGATTTTAATTGATTAGAGAAATATGTTTTAGTCATAAGTAGTATCCTCTGTGACACATGTTGCCCGCAGCAACCAAGCAGGTGCGAGCCCAGCTTACGCCCAATTTTAATTGTCCTCATGTAATAGTATGTAACCTCACATTTTTTTAGTTAAAAAACACTTCAAATCATTTTTAAAGCCTGGTGCGGCACATCCTGCATTCTCGGCACAGCATAAAATGTCCCACCGCCAACACGAGCAAGCTTGCGTGCCAAGTGTATTCCGTGCGTGTCCTGGCCCCCCATATATAAAAATGAGATTTTAATGTTTTTCTTCCAGCTTATTTTAGCTTCTTTCACAGCATAATCAGAAGCCCTAATATTCATAAACATGATTTTGACATCCTGGCCAAATAAACTGTTTCCGTGGCCGTGCGTCTGTGCGCCGATGCTTAAATTGAACGTGTCCATTTCATTACAGTCAGATGAATAACTGTTTTGATAATACTCATCAGCCGAACTTAGGTTTGGTATCCCGTCACTAATAACAATGATATATTTCGTGTTTGAAAAATTGTCCCGCAGAAGAATTTCTCTGCATTTTTTAATACCGTCTCCAATATTAGTTAATTTGCCGGCTTTAATACGGACCAGTGCATCAGCAATCCTATGTTGGTCTTTTGTCAGAGAATGTATGACGGCAGCAGCATTACTAAACACAACCAATCCTGTACGGTCACCTTGCTTACCGGCAGCCTGGGCAATTGCTGCGGCAGCTATCTTCGCAAAGCGCAGCTTACCGTCCCGGGCCATCGACTCACTCACGTCAATACAGACTGCAATATCTTTGTCTGAAAATGGCATTTTTTCAAAACTCTTCAGGTCATGGACAGTGATTTCAGTCACCGGTTTACACCGGCGAATGAGCTGTCTGAGGGTATGCCTTTGTGAGACATTACGGTATGTGTCACCTTTTTGATACTTTCTTACGTATGATTTTTCCCGAGCAGATTCCTTTTTTTGACTGATGGACAGTTTGCTTAAATCTTTGTGCAACATGTGCTCAGCAAGATACAATAGGGCCTGGCCCTGCAGTGCGTATCCTTCGCCAACCTCGTCAAAACAAAGAATGCCCTGCTCTTCCAGGGCATGCAGCTTGACGGCCAGGGTTTGGCAATCGAGGTTTTCAGGTGATACTGCCTTGCCGGAATTATGCTGGCGTGTAAAATGTGTTTTTAAATTGGTAAGCCTTGTTATACCGTATTCCTGATCCTGAAAATCAATCAGTTCATCAAGAAACAGCCTGTCTTGATCTTTTTCACCGGGCATATCTGTTTTTTTTCGTTTTCCGGTCCGGACATACTCATACGAGATAGTCTGGTAGAGAATTTCCCTTGTTATTTCCCTGACAATTTCATAGGCACTTTTGCCGGTATGCGCAGCAACAACTATCCTGTGAGGCAAAGCAATCAAGGCTGATCTTTCAATTGCATGCCGGTCTAATCTGCCGGTCGCCTGTTTGAACCCCTTTGCAATACCACCTATAGCCAGAGTGGCTCTCACACCTGCTCCTCTTGTCAGTAGAGGATGGTTGCGTGTGCGGTAAACAATCTGCGCAACCAGCTTATCTGCTTCCTCTTGAGAAAGAAGTTCAGCTGAGTCTTTTCTGGTGCTTTTTTGTGTGTGTCCCATAATTTACAGGGGTCTCTATTAATCTCTTTGGTTTCCGTACCCTTTATTTCCAGGCAATCAGCAAGGTTGTATTGGGCAAATCAATTTCTTTCTGGGCTCGTATATCAAACAGAAAATGGTCTTTAAAGTGCTGCTCCAGAACGGGTCTAATATCATCGTAAAAAAGCGGCTGTACACCGATCCGTTTGGCAATTTCATCATATGCATACAGCCTGCCTGTATTATTAAAATAGTCCCCAAACACTACCAGATCCGCAACCCGGGCAAGATTTTCTATTGCAGGAATAGTAGCATACACTATTGAGGCCCGTTCATAGAGCAGGCACGGCTGGTGAACCAGTGCGCGCAACTCCTGAGACGGCATATTTCTTATATCCCACAGGAATGTTTCCAGGCTAACTTGAGAATAAGTTTCCGTCAGTTTTTGCATGTTTTCTAAAACCACCGGATTAGCATCCGTTATTATCAAGTTGGGCTGCCCGCTTGTATCACCCCTCTGATCGAGCATAATACCGGTCAGATTACCCCTGCCAGCACCAATCTCAATAAGTGTTTGTACCCCGGCAATCCTGGCCAGCCGAAGTGAAATTCTTGCAATCAGCTCACCCCATGTTTTATAAAATGATGATTGGGCTACCTCCGCAAAAACAGCCCGCAATTTCGGATTAGCCCAGTCAAACGTGCCAGCTGCCTCCATTTCCAGCACTACCTCCATAAACCTGTACTCGGTGACAAGTGCTGGGGGGATTTCTGCTTCCTGTACCTGCTCACCGTCTGACATACGCTGCGAAGCCTCTGCCCACAAACGCCAATCGGCAAAATGCTCCACCATAAAACTACGATACTCCTGTTCCAAATCACTTAATTCGGCCATGATGATATCTTTTGTCAGCATACTGCACCCCCTTCTGTTGTGTTGTTTAACGTTACATGTAAAACATAAAGTGTAATGCGTTAAGTGTGAGCAGTAATGGCAAAACAAAAAAATGAATATGAATTCAAATTCATCTCAAACGTGTTTTTTTAGGGCGCTTACGCCCTGAAAAAACACTGCACCTGTATACTAACCCTTGTGTTCTTTACTTTTCTTTAATGCCTCTACGGTTGTTTTCATAAAGGGCTAGGTTACCAAAAAACATAGTAGCCCTCTTTGTAGACAAAATCGACTTTATCCCCTAAGCATAAAAGTTTCGATTAGCCTTACTGCTGCTTGATGAGCATCATCAGCATTATAGCCGATGTCCTCTCCACTGTAAGCGGTATAAAACAAACCGTATACAACCCGTTCAATTGTGCCGCACAGAACCTGCCGCATCACTGCAGGTTTAAGTGTGCAGTCGAACACGCCTTCTTGCTGACCCTGTCGTATAACATCATCAACCAAGCCGATAATTTTTTTATTTTCCATAATAATTTCGCGGCGTTTTTTTTGGAGTTTCTTGTCCCTGATCATAACAATATGAGGCAGCCCTTCACTTAAAACCTTTACCAGGTAAAGGGTATTTTCATCTGTAAGCAGCATTGTCTCAAAGTTTTCAAGAATCGCATATATCTTGTCGATTGGCTTGTGCACTGATTGCAGCTTTGTATTATTCAGATGATTGATTTTTTTCCAGAAAGTAAGTATTATGGATAAAAGCAAGTCCAGCTTATTTTCAAAATACGAATACATAAAGCCTGTTGAAACCCCGGCCTCCCGCGCAATATCCGAGATGGCGGCATACTGGTAGCTCTTCTCAGCAAAAACCTTAATTGCCGCATCAATTATTCTGTTTTTTTTGGCATCCTCCATAGTGGCTGTTGTGCTCCACAGTGTTTAACGGAACGTTTCAAATTGATATTGGTTTGAATTTGAATTCAAATTCATTTTAATATTAACTTGTCCCCTTGTCAAGGGAAAATTGAACTACCTTCCCGGACATTTTGGGAGGGGGCGATAATCCCGACACATCGGGGTTAGATAATATGAAACGGGCTGGCCCGCATTATTCATGACTATTAGCGGCCAGCCTGCGGCACCGGGTTGGGCTATGCTTTTTTGCGAAATACGCTAAAAGAAAAAACCAGGGCATATACCCATACCCTGGTTTTGTTTTTAGAAAAGTCCTGCAACTGGTAATTTACTGTTTCTTTTCAGCAGTCTTTTGGTCAAATTTTTGGGGCTTTTTAGTGACGCCCTTTTTTTTAGGAGGCAATTTTTTTCTGGCAAATACATTAACCTCTATATTTTGCTGTTCTGTATCATCAGTTTGTATTAGAATTTTTCCCCGTAGAATTGCCTTGTCAAAACCCTGCTTTATAACGGCTTTTACCTTGTACTCTTTGCCCTCCTGGATTGTCTCCAGTGACGTTTCAACTTCCGGTATCGTGGACGTAACATCGAGAACTTTAAATGCGGCCTCTGAGGCAGCCTTCAGGGTAATTGTTTTTTCATTTGGTACGCCTTCCCTGAGCATGCCAAAGGAAAGATAGCGGGGGGTAACGGCAATAGTACCGATTATATCACCATATACATAAAGGGACAATTTCTTTACTGTTTCATGGTCGGTATGCAGAGTTATACGCTCCCTGAATTTTCCCACCGTAAGGCCGGGGAGTACTTCGATTTTGATTTTTTTATTTTTGTTGTTTTCAAAACCTGCCGGGTTTACATCTACCTTGATATGCTCATTCTTTGATTCTACTGAGGTTATGGTAACGCTGTCCTTGGCATTGCCTGTTAGTGCTATATATTTCGCTGTCGGCCGATATGATTTCTGCAAACGCCCAAAGTTTACCCTGGTCGGACTGGTTGACAAAACAATTTCAACATCAGCACTGACCGTAAGTTTTAAGGTTTTTCGTTCAGGATCATTAGTGGTAACAGTTATATTTTTGCGCCCTTTACCACCTCTGGTACCGGTCTTGAAGGTGACGTCAATTTTTCCTTCCCCGCCCGGGGGAATCTCTTTGGCAGATGCCAAAGCTGCTGTACAGCCTCAGCCTGCCTTTATTTTTTCGATATTCAGTACAGCCGTGCCTACATTCTTAAACACAAATGTATGCTTCAGGCTTTGGTTCTGAAGCGCCTTGCCAAAATCATAGGCCAGCTCATCGAACTGAATTTTGGGAACTCCTTCAGCCTGCTCAGGCTGCTGCTTTTGTTGTTCAACGTTTTTTTGTTCCTCAGCCCTCAGCGTTCCAGATATAAAAAGGCTGCATACAAAAACAAGCATCACACTACAGATGACCATCACATTTCCAAAACATTTCATTTAATCATTACCTCCCTAATTAACTGTTAAATTTTTAAAATATGTATATACCACATTGTAATATTATACAGAATTATAGTTTAGCATTATTTAAAAAATCTGTAAAGCAAATCAATCCATACTGAACATATCAGATACATTGGTCAATCATTCTAATACTTCCTTACAACATTAATGATTAATTAACGGTTAAAAAAAAGTTTATTAGGACACCCCCTTTTTTCTATTGACAATACTTATCCAAGCACTATATAAAGTTATGTTAATATATTAATAAATAGTGCAATAATTCTATGAGTCCAAAAACCCTGCTAGAGTAAAAGGAGATAGTAATATGAAAGTTAAGACAAAAAAAATTGGTATGCTTGCATGTACACTGAGTCTTATAATGATGGTTGTTTGTACGGTCCCGGCCCAGTCTGGAGAAACAAAGCAATGCGGTCTTGTTAAAACAATACTTAAAGATGTCGGTATCACGGTTGACATGGTCCCGCTACAACGTACGGATGGCTTCACCAGAGCCCTTGTTATTGAAGGCCCCCAGGCAATTCCCATTACAATCGGACTTCAGGCAGGGTCGCTTCTTATTGCAGTGGGTGGAGATGAATATATTGCATACATACACAATGACGGATCCTATGAAATTATGCAGGGTGATGGAACGGATTTGGAAGAAATCATATGCATAATTTCTGCCGTAATCAATGGGATTAATGCAATTGAACTGTGTGATACAGAGCTGTGTGTTGTTTTAAGTGTTATCTCAACGATAATTAATGTAACTCAATGCCTCAATGCCTCATAAGCACATAAAAAAACATGTCTACAAAAGGCAGGCTGCATACACATGCACCTGTCTTTTTTATATATACAGTAAAATTCCTCTCAGGTTTACAAACGAAAATACATTGCTTCCGGCAAGCTTTTCTATTGACAACCGATAACTTGCACAGCTATATTTACACAATAGCATATATATTTTAATACGTTGCCAGATGGATAATAAAACATTTCGGAGGGAATATGAAAAAAAGATATATTTTCCCGGTTTTGTTTGCAACTATGCTCTGCCTTGTCCTTTACCTGACCTCGTGCGGTGATAAAGAATCAACAAAAACTAAAAGAACTAAAATTACCGTCAAAGAAGATGATCAGGGTGTTGAAGTGCGCAGTGAAGACGGCTCTGTAACAATTCAGGGGAACGAAAAAACCGGTCGAATCAAAATAAAAACAGAAGAGGGTGAAGATTTAGAGGTCAGCTACAATAAGAATCAACTTACCGATGACTTCCCCAAAGATGTCCCCGTCTATTCACCTGCTAAGGTTACCATGAGCCAGGTATTAAGAGAGAAAAACGCTATGGCATCCCTAAGCACACAGGATGACACCACGAAAGTCGCTACATTCTACAAGGAAGCAATGCCGAAAGAAGGCTGGTCTCTTGAAGGTGAAATGAATATGGGCGCCATGATTATACTCCAGGGCAAGAAGGGTAAGAATCTCCTCAATATCAGTATAGTAAAAGGGGAGGAGGAAACCAGCATTACCATGGCTGTAACGGAAGATACTGAATAAAAACAGTGCGCTAAAGTGCCTAAAGTTCAAAGTGCCTGAAATCTACTTTGTTATTAAACATACCCCTTCTACAGCCGGCAAATAACTTCCATAATACTGTCTGTTAAAAAATGTCCCTGCTTTTTTGCAAACAGGGACATTTTTATTGTGTTATTAACAAAAAACTTTTTTAACAGTATTCCACAATTGCCAGATAACAGGCAATTAAGCTGAGGGGCAAGGGGAAGAAAAGGCATAGCAGAATCATCACAATACATTCTGTGCTGGCATATGTTTCAAAAAAATCTATGGAGTTGGTTACATCGTCAAATTCCTGAGAGCCCTCTCCATCCAGGATTTCTAACTGCGAAGGTGTAACAACAACCGTCGTACCGGAGGCAAATACAAGCGATGCTGAGAGGTCTTTTTTACTGAATGTAATGTTAACGATGAATTCGTTACCGTCAAGCATCTGCACGTTAATATCCCCTGATACGTAGTCATCATTTTCACTCACATCCAGACGATCCACCTTATCTACCCCAACTGCATTCATGGAGTCACACAGTCTGCATTCTGCCCCGGCACAGACCGGAAACATTACCAAAAGACTGATTACTAGGACTGCCGTTTTTCTCATAATTTTCTCCTTTCTTGTACAGTGCTTTTATTGTTTGTTTTTGTTGTTTTTATTTGTAAGACTGCCCGACGCTTGTAAAAAATCTGGGTGTAGAGCAGTTCATCGTCGAACTATATACTACCTTAAGAAGGTATGTCAAAAAAAACACTTGCCTCATGACCGGTTCACTCCTCCTTAAACACGGCCCCCGTACTTGCAGATGTTACCAGCTGTGAATAACGGTAAGCATACCCTTTCTTTATCTTAGGCGCAAGGGGCTGCCAGGCATCTCTTCTTTTCTGCAACTCGGCATCATCAACCTGCAGGGTAATGCGCTTTGCCGTAATATCAATTTCAATCATATCACCATCCTGCACCAGTGCTAGGGGGCCACCCTCAGCAGCCTCGGGTGAAATATGACCGATGGCTGCTCCTTTTGTCCCGCCGCTGAATCGCCCGTCAGTGATGAGCGATACGTCCTTATCAAGGCCCATACCGACTATCGCAGAAGTGGGGGTAAGCATCTCCCGCATACCCGGCCCACCTTTGGGGCCCTCATAACGGATTACTACTACATTACCCGGTTTGATTTTTCCGCCAAGAATATCGGCTACGGCCTCTTCCTCTGAATTGAAGACCCTGGCGGAACCCCGACTCTGCATCATTTCAGGGGCAACGCCGGACTGTTTCACAACCGCACCATCCGGGGCAAGATTCCCTCTCAGGATTGCAATACCGCCTTCAGGGGAATGAGGCTTATCAACGGGACGAATAACATCATAGTCTAATACCTTGGCAGCCTGCAGGCTTTCTGTAAGGGCCGTGCCTGTTACTGTTATGCAGGTCTCATCTATAAGATCCTTCTTCGTAAGCTCATGCATTACCGCCATAATGCCGCCGGCAGCATACAGCTCCTGGATGTGATGCGGTCCTGCCGGACTCAGTGAACACAGGTGGGGTGTCTTTGTGCTTATTTCATTAAAAATTTCCAGGCTTAGGTCTATACCCGCTTCGTGGGCAATCGCAGGCACATGCAAGACTGTATTGGTGGAGCAGCCCAGGGCCATGTCAACCGCAATTGCATTTCTAAATGCCGCCGGGGTGGCAATGTCCCGCGGCTTTATATCTTTGTGAATAAGTTCCATCACTTTGCGGCCGGCCAGTTTGGCAAGACGGCCACGGGCAGCCTGTACTGCCGGTATTGTACCATTACCAGGAAGGCCCAGTCCAATTGCTTCGGTAAGACAATTCATGGAATTGGCCGTAAACATGCCGGAGCACGAACCGCATCCCGGACAGGCATTATTTTCCAGTTCCTTCAGCTCTCCCTCCGTAATCTTACCGGCCCGAACAGCTCCCACGCCTTCAAAGACCGTTATCAGGTCTATTTTACGCTCCCCAAGTTGTCCGGCCATCATGGGACCGCCGCTGACGACAACCGCCGGTATATTAAGCCGCAGGGCTGCCATGAGCATACCGGGGATTATCTTGTCGCAGTTGGGGATCAACACAAGACCATCAAAGGGGTGGGCAATCGCCATGACCTCAATAGAATCGGCAATCAGTTCGCGGCTTGCCAGGGAATACTTCATGCCTTCATGGCTCATGGCGATGCCGTCGCATACACCTATAGTGGGAAACTCAACCGGTGTTCCCCCGGCCATTCTTATACCGGCCTTAACCGCATCGGCGATAATGTCCAGATGAATATGTCCCGGAATGATTTCATTGGCGGAGTTCACAACTCCCACAAGCGGCTGCTGGATCTCTTCATCAGTATAACCCATAGCCTTAAAGAGAGAACGGTGGGGAGCCTTTTCAATACCCTTTTTCATCCTGTCACTTCGCATAATCTTCTCCTACAATAAACTTACTATCCACTGCTATGTTAATTGTCACGGTTTACTGCTTTTACCAAGTTCCGAAAATTTGAATTGTAAAAAAGCAACCTTCAGGGTGCCCTCCTTTTTTACAAGATTCATTAGAAAGGTTACCGGTTTTTCAGTTTTTGCAAACCGCACCCAGTAATGCAGAAGATAATAGGGAGCGCGTTTTGTTATCTTGTGAACACTCCTTCCGGTATTCTTACCATAAACAGCAATTCTTGCAGCGTTATTTTTAACAAAAATATTCTTGTCCTGGTAGGCCGCCCGCATGGTTGCATCAAAATCACGGATAAACCGTTCATAATCATTTTCATTCATGGCAAGCAGTATGTTGTCAAAAACAGGCCAGGCTTCTTCTGCAACTTGTTGCAGTTCCTGGTTCAGTTTCTCTTTTTTTGCATCACCGGCACGGGCCTGTTTCTTTTCAGCTGTAACAGCAGCCTTCTTTGATGCAGATTCCGGATCCTCGGCTTGCTGCGGTGCAGAACAATGGGCCGTAATAATTAAAAAAGCCAGAAGAACAACTCTCTTCATAAAAACTCCGCCACTTTTTTGAAACTTCTTACCCATGCATTGTATCATAATACTTTAATGTACACTATTTCAGTGCCGGGATAATAGAATCTCAGAATTTGCCTGTAGTCATACCCGTCTCGCGCCATCCCATAGGCACCCCATTGACTCATACCCACACCGTGCCCGTATCCTCTGCCACTGAAAACAAATCTATCTCTATCCTTTACAACATCAAAGCGGGTGCTTTTCACTTTACCGGGACCCACAATCAGCCGGAAGCTGTTTCCACTCAGGTAGAATGATTCCGTTTCTTGAACAATCTGAAGTTTCTTAATGCGTCCGGTTAAAGCCCGTTCGACAGGGACTATGCCTTTGATTACACCTGCCGGAAGCCCAAGCTCCCTCAGGTTTCCCAGTATCTCTTCTGCTGACAGGGTTTTTTCCCAACTGAAACCGGGCCTGTTTCTGCTGTGTGCGTCATCAATGGCTTTGAGGTACGGCAGGCAACTGCCCCAGACTTCTTCCAGATGTTCTGTTGTACCGCCGCTGTTGGCATGATACAGACTGAGTACAATCTTGTTATCAAAAGCTAATATAAGCCCTTTCGTGTGGTCTACGGCCTCCTGCGTGGCGCGGTGTTCGTCATCCTTACCGCCATAGACCTGAGAAGAGGTTGTCGAAAAAACATCATAGAGTTCATTTTCTCTCTTTATCATATGGTACAGCGCATAGGTTCTGGCAGCAATGGCCTGGGCCCTTAAAACCTGCTGGGGCCAGGATGAAGAAACCTCCCGGGGAAGAACACCGTACAGATATTGCTCCAGTTCCACATGATTTATAACCATGAGTTTTCCATTTACAATGTATATCCAGAAAAAACCCCGGTAGGTTTTATCATTAATTTGTAAAAAGTGCTGTTTGTCGGTCTTGATTCTCACTGAGTGTTGCAACGGGTCACTGCCGTCACAGTATATTTCATTATCACGTAAAAATATTCGCATACGCTTGTCCGGCGGTGTTTTTTTTAAAAAACCGGTCGCGGGTGAAAAAATAGTAAGACGGCCCTTTGATGCAACCGTAATCGGGGCAGTGCTTTCCTCCACAAGCACCCGTATATTCGATGGCAGGGTTCGGTCAACAGACAGAGCGTTCTCTTTAGTAAGTTTACCCCCCGCTTCAATCTGCTGCAGCTCATCTGCAATGTTAGTATCCCTGTAGTAGGTTGGGAAAAATGTCCGGATGTCCCTATAAAATTGCAGGGATTTTTCGCATTCACCTTTATGGAAAAAAATTTTTGCCAGTCGGTGGTATACTAAAGGGATATATGCTTCATGAGGAAACGTTTCAATGATCTGCCGGTATAATGCAAGTGCACTATTGCTGTCCTCCAGATACTCATAATAGATGTCGGCAAGCCCCCGGTAAAGCGACGGTGACACCCGCTTGGACCATGTGTTCATCGTAATATCTTTATAAAAACTGAGCGCCTCTAAATACCGTCCCTTTTTTTTATAATCATGTGCTACCTGCAGAAGCCGCTCTGATGTTGCAGAACGGGTAAAACATACAGAAACAAAAAAGATAGAGGCAAGACAGCCGACCGCAATAATAATTTTTCTTTTAGACACTGTAATACTCTTTTTCAGTTGAATAGTATGGCTATATTATCATTGTTTATCCGTAAATTCTAAAAAAAAATTTTTAATTTTCCGCTACAATTCCTTTTCTTTCCCGTACTTAATGCACATTTGTGGTTGACTTTGTAGATACGGGTACTTATTTTTTTAAAAAATTGTGAAAAAAAATATAAAATCCAAAACCATTATACCGGACGGAAAGGTGATAATACATGCGGTTTGAAAAATTTACCATAAAATCACAGGAAGCCCTCAACACGTGCCAGCAGATCGCAGAGCGTTTTCAGCACCAGCAGATTGAACCCGAACACCTGCTGTTAGCGCTTATAGGACAGGCCGATGGTATTACACAACCGATTCTGAAAAAACTCGGCATAGATCCTCAGGCTGTGGTCAAACGCCTCGAAGAATCTCTGCAAAAACTGCCGCAGGTTGCCGGTTCCAGCAGTGACCAGATCTATCTCTCACCCCGAACAAAAAAGATCCTGGACAGTTCCTTCACTGAGGCCCAAAGACTTAACGACGAGTATGTAAGCATTGAACATATCCTGCTTGCAATTGTTGAGGCCCAAGATACCCCGGCCGCTCAAATTCTTGCCGCGTGTGGTTGCACCAAAGATACTCTGTTTAGAGCTTTAACGGAAATCCGGGGTACACAAAGAGTGACCGACCAGAATCCCGAGCAAAAATATCAGGCCCTCCAGCAGTATGCCCGCGACCTTACCGACCAGGCCCGTTCAGGCAACCTTGATCCGGTAATAGGCCGTGATTCAGAAATACGACGGGTTGTACAGGTACTGTCCCGCAGGACAAAAAACAATCCCGTGCTCATAGGGGAACCGGGAGTCGGCAAAACAGCTATCGTTGAAGGACTTGCCCAGAGAATTATAAACGGTGATGTGCCCGAGGGCCTTAAAGAAAAACGACTGGTCTGTCTTGACATGGGTGCTTTGCTGGCTGGTGCAAAATTCAGGGGAGAATTCGAGGACAGACTCAAGGCAGTGCTGAAAGAGGTTCAGGAATCAAACGGACAGATAATTATGTTCATTGATGAGCTTCATACGGTTGTAGGTGCAGGTGCTGCAGAAGGTGCTGTTGACGCTTCCAATATGCTCAAACCAGCCCTGGCCCGGGGAGAACTGCGCTGCATCGGGGCTACAACCCTGAACGAGTATAGAAAATATATTGAAAAGGATGCGGCCCTCGAACGCCGTTTCCAGCCCGTACTGGTAAAGGAACCGACCGTGGAAGACACCATTTCGATCCTGCGCGGACTTAAAGAACGCTATGAAGTGCACCACGGTGTCAGGATTCAAGACTCTGCTATAGTGTCTGCCGCTACCCTTTCTCATCGGTATATATCAGATCGTTTTCTGCCGGACAAGGCTGTGGACCTGATCGATGAGGCGGCATCATCCCTGCGGATGGAGATTGACAGTCTGCCTGCCGAAATTGATGAATTTCAGCGCAGGCTGATGCAGCTTGAAATAGAGCGGGAAGCCCTTAAAAAAGAAAAAGACCCGGCCTCAAAAGAACGGCTTGAAAATCTTGCCGGTCAGATTAAAGAGCTGGAAACTGTATGTGATGAAAAGAAAAAGCACTGGCAGCAGGAAAAAAACACAATTCAAAAAATACGCCGGCTAAAGGAGAGCATTGAGCAGGTACGCACTGAAGAACAGCAAGCCGAGCGGGCCGGCAATTATGAAAAGGTGGCCGAGATTCGCTACAGTACTATCTCACACCTTGAACAGCAGCTTGCTGAGGAGAACCGAAAACTGGCAGAGATGCAGCAGGAAGATAAGATGCTTAAAGAAGAGGTTGACTCAGAGGATGTGGCTGAAATTGTTTCCAAGTGGACCGGCATACCGGTTACCAAAATGATGGAAGGCGAAGTGGAAAAGCTTGTTCATATGGAGGACCGTATTACACAACGCGTGGTGGGGCAGGACACTGCCATCGCTACGGTTTCAAATGCCGTACGGCGGGCACGCTCAGGTTTGCAGGACCCCAACCGGCCGCTAGGCTCTTTTATATTTCTGGGTCCCACCGGGGTGGGCAAAACAGAGTTGGCCCGGGCCCTGGCCGAGTTTCTTTTTGATGATGAGCAGGCTATGGTCAGAATTGATATGTCGGAGTTCATGGAAAAACATTCAGTAGCGCGCCTCATTGGGGCCCCGCCCGGTTACGTCGGCTATGAAGAGGGCGGCTATCTTACCGAAGCAGTCAGACGCAGGCCCTATACGGTGATTCTGTTTGATGAGTTTGAGAAGGCCCACCCTGATGTATTTAATATCCTCCTGCAGATGATGGATGACGGCAGACTCACTGACGGACAGGGCCGGACAGTTGATTTCAAAAATGCTATTATTATCATGACGTCAAACCTCGGCAGTCAGATCATCCAGGAGACCGAAGGAAAGCAGCGGGAAGAACAGGTCATGGAAATTCTGCGCCAGGCATTAAGACCGGAGTTCCTCAATCGTGTTGATGAAATCATTCTGTTCAATAATTTAACCCGTGACAGTCTGAAACAAATTGTTGCAATTCAGCTCGGGCTGCTTAAAAAACGTCTTGAGGAAAGAAACCTTGTAATAAAACTGACTGACAGCGCACTGGACTTTATTGTAAATCACGGATATGATCCGGTCTATGGAGCCCGGCCCCTGAAACGCGCTATTCAGCGTCATATCCAGGACCCCCTGGCGCTGAATATCCTGGAAGGAAAATTCAGCGATGGTGCTGAAATTACGGTTGATCGTGATTCGGCCGGGGACAGCCTGGTTTTTTCTTAGACAAACTATTACAGCGTCACACTTTAATTTGTCAGTTGATCGGTGCAGGTCTTTGGTTTTGAGCAGCAAGGGCGGTGTGAGCAATTGCCTATACTATAAGAGCCGGTCGTTCAAGCGAGCACATAGCCCGCTGCAATCAACACCAAAGACCCTCGCTAAATCATTACCCCCAAATTCACAAGTGACACTGTACTATAAACAAACAGTTTTGACCGGAAGGTGACATTCGGGAAGCAAAACAATGTCAGTTGTTTGTTGCCGGTTGTTTTAAACCCGGCCTGCAACTGACAACATTCATTTCCGACAAAACTACGCTTTAAAAACTGAAAAGCTTTACAGCCAACAGCTTAACAGCTAGTACATGATACCTCTTAAAACCACCATTCACTCCCATGCCTTTCCCTTTGTAAACTACACCCTGATACTTGTTAACCTGATGTGTTTTCTGTATGAAATTAGACTGGGGCCTGCAGTTGAACCTTTTATTGCAACCTGGGGGGTCATTCCCGCCCGGCTGCTGCATCCCCAGGGGAATATAATCCAGGACTTTGCACCACTTGCAACGTCCATGTTTCTGCACGGCGGCTGGGTACACTTCCTCGGAAATATGCTTTACCTCTATATTTTTGGGGGCAATGTTGAGGACCGGCTGGGACACACCAACTATTTTATATTCTACATTCTGTGCGGAATGTGTGCCGCAACAACTCAGCTTTTGATAACACCCCGGCTGCATACACCCATGATTGGGGCCAGCGGTGCAATCGCAGGTATTATGGGGTCCTATATCTGTCTGTATCCGCGCGCACGCATCGTGACCTTGTTGTTTTTCTTCTTTTTTGTTCAGCTTGTAGAAATACCGGCCTTCTTCTTTCTGGCTTTCTGGTTTATCATGCAGTTTTTTAACGGTACCCTGTCCCTTTCCGCCCAGACAGCCGCATCAGGCGGGGTTGCCTGGTGGGCTCATATTGGCGGATTTGCAGCCGGCATACTGCTACACCTATTATTAAAAAAGAAAAAAAGCATCCGTACAAAAAGAAGAAGGTAACCTCTTCTGCCCTTCCAATTCATTCACGTTTATTAGAGCATTTCTCTTTTTGCTATAGCCCTTAAGTACTGTAAAGGCTGCTGTGATAAGAGCAACTGCGACGGTGCAAGCGATGGACGACATAGTAGTTTCTGGATATCCCAGCGAGCACATAGTCGCAGGCAGTCGAACCGCATCAGTCTTCGCAGTACTCAACTGTGCGGCTACGCTTTTTTGCAAAATGCTCTAATTACATTTCTAAACTCACGGTCCTCCAGAGGCGTATCGACGACTTTTAGCCCTGCGACCCTTCGGCGTAGCTCCAGGGTCTTAAACCGAAAAACATTGAGCGGAAAATTCAGTAAAACCAGCTATGCTTTACAGGATTACTGACAGGGCCTGTCAAAAAAATGATGTGTAAAAATGAGAAAACGTCAGCAAAATGCCGTAAAAGCTGCCTATTTGTCCAACTGGGAGACAAAAAAGACGCCAAAAATGTTAAATTATATAAAAAAACGGACTCTTTGAACCCTCTGCAAATATAAGTCTATAGATGGCATTAATTATGCTTTTTAAGATCTAAAATGCTAATTCAGGGGAGTCAAAGAGCTCATGGGAAAACTCATTCAACTATCAGCATCTAATCATTTTGGCGACTGCCCGAAATGCAAAAAAAATGACGGGCATCTGAATGTAGGCCGTGACCACTGGTATTACTGCAAAAGACACCAGGTTAAATGGTTCGTAGGAAGCAATATCTTTCCTGACTGGCTGGATGAGACCTTTGATACATGGAGACAAAACGAAGCACTGCTCGAATGCTTTATGGAAATAGAACCGCTGCAGAAACATAAGTTTACTGTGGACGAAAATGAGTTTTTCAACTCCCGTCGCAAAACACAGCTGCAAATGCTGCTCTTGACAGATGAACATCTAAAGTAGCAGAGCACACTGCCGGCACACTAACCCATCCAATTTTTATCTTGTATTTATAAGGCGTCTTGCATCTTCCCTAATCATATTTGTCTACTCTGAAACGTACTTGATACAAGTCATAAAACGTTATTGACAAATAATGTGAAATTACATAGGGTTGATTCTGGGTTTGGCAGAATGTTATAATTAATTAAGTAGAGATATATCACAATAGGATTAAACGCGAGGGAGGAAAAACACTATGAAAAGGTTAATAGCATGTGTTGTATGTATCTTGGCACTTTCATTGTTTGTGACTATGCCGGTAATGGCACAATCATCATACTGCGATCCCAAAAAAATAAACGAGTGCTGCAGCAAAATTAACCAGCTGATTGCCAATCTTGATACCCTGAAGGCAAAACTGCAAAAGATGGATGCTGATCTTAAACAGGGAAAAAAGGTAGAGGAAGCAAAAATTGATAAGGCCCTGAAAAAAATTGGTGAAATTGATGCAACGGTAACATCTGAGCCGGAAATCTGGACAGACTATTAGGAATCACAAAAGGGTTCAGAGTGCTGCCGGCAAGTCGCTCTGAATCCTGCTTGTTACATGCAATACACTCACCCCCCAACATACAGCTCTATACACTGTTGTTGTTTGCTATCCATTCCGGTTCTCGGTAAGCACAATAACCCCTATATCCATATTTTTCTCTTTTGCACATATAATAGATTTCTGTGATATGACACTGGTACAAACTTTATCACATTGAGGAGCACACCATGGATGTTTTTGAAGCCATTGCCCGCCGCCACAGCTACCGGGGACCGTTCCGTGATCAACCGGTCCCCCGTGAAGATCTCAAACGGATCGTCCAGGCCGCACTTCAAGCCCCTTCAGGAAAGAATGCCCAGACAACTTCCTTTATCATTGTAGATAATGCCGAAACAGTACGTCAAATAAGCACTATGCATCCCACCAATACGGCTATGCAGGAAGCCAGGGCCTATATCGCATGCATTGTCGACACCCATCCGGAGCCGATCTACGAAAAACACTCATTTCAAATCGAAGACTGCGCGGCGGCAGTACAGAACATGCTGCTGGCAATAACTGCTCTGGGTTATGCTACTGTGTGGATTGACGGCTGGCTCAGGGTAAAAGGACATGCCCGGGAAATAGGCCGTATCCTTGAACTTCCGGATGAAAAAACTGTCAGAGTGATTTTGCCGGTCGGTATCCCCGCTGAAGATTGGGAGCAAAAAGAGAAAAAACCATTTGAGGCCCGGGCCTGTTTTAACCGTTACGACTTATAAAAAAATGTACTTCAGAATCCCGGCCGTGCCAAAATCAAGGCATGATGAACCATGGCAAACAATCATTGATCCATAAGCCAACCCAATACCGGGATTATTACTTGCAGCATACCCTGCGCTGCATCGTACGCCTCCGGACTTTTTGTAAGTATTGCAATCAGGTCATCATCATGTCGATAGTAAAGCCGAATAATTTTTTGACCCGCAGGACTTGCAGCCAGCACCTCATCCCGGAAGCGCTGGACAACCCCTAGTCCGGTGCTTTTTTCTCCCAGAAGGTAAACAGCAGCACACTCTTCACCAGCGACAAATGTGCAACGAGCGTCAGCAGGATTAGGGTCATCCAAAAGAACCCTGGGGATAGGCGTCAGGAAGGAACCCTTGCAGAACTTTTCACCCAGCTCTTGCGCCTGCTGGAGGGCATCCTGCTCTGTTTTTAGGCACTGTTCCCTGGCATTTTCATATGATTCACAATCTTCTTTGTCATCTTCTTCTACGGCAATGCAGCCTGAATAATTCGTGACAATGCTGAGTTCTTCAGGAAAATCAGGGTGTTCCACATCAAGCTCACATAAAGGATTCATTATTGTCCAAGACCACAAACATTCCAATTCACAGCAGCACAGTGGACCTTGAGCCTGACAAACCCCTGCAGCACTCATCATCAGGCTGAAACAAAACATCACTATTAAAATATTTTTTTTCATCGCGGTACCCTCTTGGGAAAAAACCTTTTTTAAGACGGCTAATAAAAACACTTTTTTTCTTATCTTCTATTATCTATAGCACAATGGATTCTGAAAATCTATGCCGGTAAAACCGTATTTATTTTAGAAAGGCTGTTTTTTTGTAACCCTTTAAATATGTAAATATGTGTCCCTATATTCTCCGCGGTCCCTCACCAGCGCGATGTTATACGTTCCGCTCTATTCGTTGGATATTAAACCCTTCATCTTCACTTGGTTCCTCAAAAAATTTTGTTACATGATGAAAAACTTCTTCAGTGTCAAATGATGCCCTTTCTGGTTGTTGAATCCTCCTTTGAGCAATTTGATTAAGGCAAATTTCGTCACTAATATTTATATAAATCAGTTCGTGGGGAGCATTAATTTCAGAATATAATGTTTTAAACCATTTGCGCTGAGAAACTGTATTGGCCGGGAAATCCATAACCACATCAGTTCCTGTGCGTAAAATTTTTTGAACATGTGATGTTACCAATGGCTTCAACTGACGAGAAAATTTAAGATAGTCATCGAATGTCTTAATTTGTCCTGGATATAGTGATTCTAACCATTCATCTTCGGAAATAAGCACAGCATTCTGATCGTGTGCCACTTGTTTAGATTTTGTCGTTTTACCAGCACCCATTTTCCCACAGAAAAAAATCAATGTTCCATTTGCTTTCATATTATTCCCATTGTTCAAATTATATAATCCTTTCAAACGTATAACATTTGCATAACCGGCCTTAATCGCGCCGCTTCGCTCTGCGATTAAGGTCCGAGTTTATGCAAATGTTAGCCGATGAGTTATATTTCAAACACAGAGCCAATTTTTTTATAGCCCTTTTTATGATAGTAGTCGTCTTCATCAGATAAGGCATAGACAGTAAAATCTGAATAATCAGTTTTAACTCGCTCAATCAACGCCTGACCAATCTTGTTTTTTCGCCATTTTTGCAACACGTACAGTTCACTGATGTAAACAAAGGACTCAATATCTTGTATTGCCCGAATGTATCCACAGAATTCTATATTATTGTAGCAGGCAAAGGTAATACTGTTTTGAAGGTATTTCTTATAGGTGTTTTTGTTTTTGATAAACCATTCCCAATCAGGATCATTACCAATTGCGGCGAAAAGATCTTTTTCGTGTTTTAGATTATACTTTACAATCTTCATTTATTTTTATGGCTAACGCGCAGAGTAACCAGCGGCGGCCAGCCCCTTGACCGGCAGGCAGCCACCCTTATCGCCGTCTTAAATATGTAAATATGGGGACACTTCCCACAATAATGTTGACATACGGCAGCAAATAACCTAATAGCATAAGCTATGCCGAGAATAGCCCGAGTCGTAGCAGCTGAATATCCACACCATATTACCCGTGAAGACCGGGGGGTTTATTTAGATCTTCTGAAAAGCTATAGTTTCTGAGACAGCAGGATTCTGAGCAGGAGCAGAAAATCAGGCAGGCCCCGAAGAGACCACAGCAACTTAATAGGGGAAGTGTCCCTATATTCTCCACTCGTGCGATACGTGGCATACATAAAATCTATAACTTGGTGCTCAGGATGTCAATAAAAATAGGCGCTGTCCCTAATTTCCCACATACCCGCTGCACATCCCACAGCACGCATGCCGTCCCAGGGTACTGACGGGGACACGTCAGGTGTTCTAAGATATTGACTTTTCCGGCTCTTAACACATTCGATTATGCAACTTCGTATCGCAACTAACGGTTGAACTGACGGGCCGCGTCAAAGCCTTTAAATAGGCGACTGAGTTTCTCGCGGTCCCGTCCAGTGATTGGTTCTGTGCGATTCCGTTTCATTTTTTTCTTTTATATTTTTCAATTTCATCTGAAATTTTTTTATCAAGCATTGCTTGATACCATTCTTCATATCTCTGGTGAAGAATAATTAACGGGAGGCTCATTATTGCTATTGGAGACAAACCTATAAGAATGAAAATCCACTTAGAATCAGAAGAAAAAGGAACTTGGAACAATGAGGGGAATGCTTCTGAGAGTGATAAACTTCTTAGGGGTAAAACGCATAAAAACGCCCATAAGATCAAAACACAACCGATACTAAGCGAATGTTTCCCAATTTTTAGCCAAATACTCATAGCAAAATCCTATATTTCGTCAAGACAGAACGTTTGAGCTGAGACGCGCGCGATTTTTAGCGCGTCCAAAAAATAGAGACAGCGCCTATTTTCAACCCGCTTTTTTGGGACGCCCGTGTGGTAAAGCAACTAGTCGCATACCGAATTTATTCTCAAGCTTTTTAATGAATTTGATATCACCCGAAGGACGCCCTGTCATTGTGTTTTTCTTAATATTATTTATCACAGATTCCTCTTCCTTTGCACGTAAATATCTTCGCCAACTCTTAATTTCTTCTATCATATAGAAGTTATTTAGAATTCCATCATTATAGTTCCCCTGAATATGCCCTCTGGCACTTGACCATTCGTAGTCTTCTGCTTTTTTTACTATCCCTGCACGAATGGGATTGTTTTCCACGTAACGAACAGCAGCATAGGTGTGTCGTTCATCAAGGATAGTTGAATAAAACCTGCCCTGCCACAAATGGCCGCTGGCTTTTTTTCTGCAGTTAATGTATTGAGCGTATCGCATATGAAGCATGTTAAATGTACGGGAGAGGGAATCTTGTTTTTTAGGTACACAGACGAAGTGAACATGGTTGGTCATCAGGCAGTAAGCCCATATGTCCAGAGAGTA
>JANQFE010000114.1 GCA_028278025.1 Thermodesulfobacteriota bacterium
ATATCAAGAAGTGTTTGTCCCTTGGTTATATTCAGATGCGCCAGAATATCTTGACTTTCTTTTATAGCATCTCTGAATTTGGAGTGGCTTTCGTCATAAAAAGCCACCTCTTCGACAGATTCATAATCCTTCCCAATCTGCTGTATTTCGTTCCAAATCCAATCTTTAATGGTTGCCATAAATTTACCTAATGTCTAAACGGGCTAACGCGGAGCTCAGCGGTGCGTAGTATCCACTGAAGCGACATGTTATAAAATTCAAATTAAGAGTTAAACACTTATCTAAGATTAAAAACCACAAATTTCTTTGCAAAGCTGCCTTGTATTTCCATTACCAGTTGCTCCGCAGTCCTTAGCGGCATCTTTAGCTGCGACTTCAAGAAATGTATGATAAGAACCATTTGGGGTTTTAAAAAATAAGTAGGTCCCTTTTTGGCCATTTACTGTTTTCATTTGCAGATTAAAACCCGCTCTTTTTTTACTTATTTTCATTTTTGATACCTCCATCTTAATTGCAATATCATAATATGACTATTTTATATAAATATTCGAGATCATCGGACCGCGCCAGCAAGTCCGATGAATTGAGTGGTTATGCCCTTTCCAGGAGGGATATATAACCACGGGCTGTTACATGATAAAATGCGCCCTCAAATTCAATCCTAAGTGCTCTGGCCATTCCTTCCCCCTTTTTTGACTGCTCCTATTGTCCTATGTCCGGGCCTGGCCCTTTATTTTCTCCAATATCAGCTTTTTATCGCCAAATCAACGATATAAGGAGTGTAAATAGTTAGCCTGGCCCTACCCCCGACTGTTTTACTACTTGATGTCGCAATTTGCGATTTCAGGTTGTCAAACTCTTCCTGGGATTTCTGGGGTCAGGCACTGAAATTAAGGTTTTAATCAGGATTGCAATGAGCATCCTCCAGCAGCTTTGCTGGAAGTTTTCTATTTTGGTTTACATTGCAATACCGTAATGCCAATGTCTGACCCCTTAGGTTACTCAGGTTAAATTAATTGTCGCATTTATATATTTTGATTTCATCAAAATATATACTACCTGTAGCACCTTGTAAGCCAAATCTTACTGTAATCCTAACAGCATCTTTTGGTATAGACCATTTATAAACAACATGCTTCCAATCGAAGGTATTAATATACCTTCCCCAATCTGGTGGATAATACGGCTGATAGTTCGAATTAAATACCTCAAAATCAATATGGCCAGAGTGATGATAAACAACCTTTTTACCAGGTTTTATGTTTTCGGCTTTTACCCATGCTTCAATCATGATCGATTTACCCGCCCATGCTTCAACAGGCAAATCTTTTTCTATACGGGTAAAATCATCGCCACCAAAAGATGAACGATTTATCAAAACACATTGATTTTTATATCCTTCGGAATATGTGATTGTTCCACCTGAAGAATTTAATTTCCAATCCTTAAACCCTCTAACATCGAAATTATCAACAATAGGTTCTTGGCAGTTCTCTGCTAATAAAGAACTAGCGCTTATTAACATAAATGATAAACATATTATAGTGAATAAAAATTCTTTTCTATTATACAATTTTATATTTCCTTTTTGTTTTTAGATATAGCAAGATTTTATCTTGATCTTTAAACAAAAAACACCTTTACTTTCCGACAGGGAAACCTTCATATAATTTCCAATCATTTTCTTTTCTTTTAAATACTAAATGCAAATTATTATAGGTCTCCTTTTTGCCAAGTCTCCACGTTGAATATTTAACTGACCCTAAAGCTTTATTTTCATCTATTATTTTAATTCTTAGAAGTTCAAACGTTATATTTTCAGGTGAATCCGGCACAGACCAAAAGTCACGACATTTTTCTGCATCTATTGTATTGTAAAAACATTCTGATACTGCCAAGTATATGTCATCAGTTAATCTGCCTGTTTTGTATGCCTTTTCACACATATTTAATAAATTGTGTATATCATCTTCAATTGATATTTGTTCTTTATTGTGATCAGATTCTTTACTAATACAAGACTTGTAAACTGTCATAATTGCAATAATCAGCATAAGCACTGCAACGATTCCTCCTATCCCTGCCCATTTTTTGCTTTCTAAAAATTTCATTCTAAGGCTTAATTTTGTTTAAGTTTAAGGTTTTTCTGGGATAAGGCACATCGGCGGCGAGGGAACCGAGTTCGGCTGAAAGCAAATGTTGTGTTGGCTTTTTATTCATTTAATTCAAAATTGAAGCTTAATCGGCTAAGGTTAAGGTGTTTCGCCAATTTATAATGTAACGACTTATGACTATTAAAAATATTTTTTTTATTGGTTATAGTTATTTTGTCGGAATCTTCAACTTTTCCCTCTCGCATATATATGATCATAGGATAATTAGTTGATTTAGATCAGGTGAGGGACACTTCCCCTATTTTTATTATTGCGGTCAGGCGGGGTTTCCTTCAACCCGGCCGCCCCTTTTTCACACGCCCCAATTTTTCTACCAGGTTTACAGAATGATAAATGATGTGTATTGGGTAACTATATTAAAAGTTTATGCTTTGTTCAAGGACATTATTTCCAGTGGGAGCAAAAAAAGGCAAGGTTAATCCGGGGGCAGGCTAAGGTCTTATGGTTTTAATCATGCTTATTTTTGGTTTCATGCTTCCTCCTTATTGCGATGCATAACGCTTAAATCAGTGGCACGGCTTTTTGCATCCATTGGATTTATTCGTTAGCCGCTCAAAGGAATTTACCAGATACCCGGCGCAATTCTATACCTAATCTTCTCTGAATACGCTTTGTAACCTTCAAGTTCTGATTGTAGTGTCGTATCTTCAAGATGTGTGCGAATTACAATCAGTGTTGTGAGGAGCGCGGCTGGGATGAGGGCAAACAACGAACCCAGAGCGAGTGGGATGCAGACCAGTTGAGTGATAACTGCCAGATACATAGGATGGCGAATATACTGATAAGGTCCGGTAGTGATGACTTTGTGATCTCTCTCCTTCTGGATTTCCACAATGCGGGAAAGATGCGTGTTCTCACGAAAAACAAAATAAAGCAGCAGAAAACCCGCGACAATCCCCAAAAAACTAACAACCCTGACAAACACAGGGACTGATGACCATCCGTATCGGATTGAATCCAATCCGGGCAGAAAGAGATATGGGACAAAAACGACGGTTGAAATCCACACAATGGCCTTATCCCACCCCCTGGCCGATGATTTCAGAAAGGTCATCCGATCTTTGAGGAGGACAGGATTGTTCCTCTTCAGCCACAGTGCCATCTTTACCGAAAAAGAAAACTGAAAAATCATGTAGATCCAGGCATCAAGCCAATCGAAGGTACCGGCTGATCCGAAAAACACAGCTGACATCACAGCAATACCCAACACAAACCTGACGACTATTCGTACGGTAGAAATCTCTGTGCTCAATGTACTCTTCTCCTCTCCTGGGAGGCTAACGTTACGCCTTCACTCGCCGGGGTCAGTGAAACTGTACCATGGTTGATGTGAAAGCGTTGGTTATGGGAATTTTATGATTGGTGAGCTGTGTATTCATCAAGAAGTCGCCTGATCATCTTTTGATATTGAGTATGATGTTTTTTAGCCTCTCGCTTGAAAAAATCAATGCTGGCTTTGCTAAGAGCAATTGTCACTTTTACAGTCTCATCTTTCAGTACCAATTCCTCTGGTGAGGGAAGAAAGTCGGCCGCTACTTTTACTTTACCCATCGGCTCATTCGTATATTTGATTTTCTTCTTCATATATTTTCTTTCCTTTCCGCTAATATCCAGCACCCATTATTCTAATTTCACTCGCGCGCAGCTTCATGCGCGTCGAGCGAAGCGACAGGTTATGCATTGATTTCTTCAATTGGCAGTATCTGTTTGTCGTGCCGAATGGTAAGAATGAATATTCTTTTCTTTTCAAGACGATAAACAATGCGGTAGTTGCCATAGATTAGTTCCCTAAACTGGCGGTTTCTGATTTCGGGAACAATCTTGCCAATCTCGGGGGATGACTTCAGCCGTTCAACTTTGGAGAATACAGTGGTAATCCATTTTTCTGCGGCAGGGGGGGTGTCTTGAGCAATGTAGTCAGCAATTTCCGAGGCTCTGTCGATAGCAAGTGGTGACCATATGATTTTCATTTTTTGATTCGGCTCAATAACTTCTCTTTCGCTTTCATGTGGTCAACTCCTTTGCCGTTTTCAATTTGATTGATGGACACCTGAACATCGGTCAAAAGCTCAAGTTTCTCTTGCATTGCTTCATATTCACGAGCATCCAGAAGAACGGCAACACCTTTGCCGTGCTGTGTAATTATCACCGGCCTTTTGGTATCATGAACTTGTTTTATAAAAGCTGCTATGCCTGTTCTTACTTCTGACAACGGTTTGATATCTTGATCAATTTTTAATCTCTGCATTTTAGCACTCCATAATGTTATATATATTGTACAATATAGCGTACAATTTATAGATATGCAATATTTTTTTGCATAACGCTGCAAATAACCGGTGCAAATGGAGCGCAGCGGAATTTGCATCCGAGTTAATTTGCCTTGTTAGGGAATTTTCTCCTTATCTATCACATCTAATATCCGGGTCGGACCCAAGTAATATATTGAAAAAGCTTAAAAAAGTACTCGTTTCCAAGGCTTGGGAGGCCATTTTGGGTATCAAAATCAGTCCTGTAAGGAATTTGTGCCTCCCTCAGACAGTACAGGTCTTCATTTTGCTTTATGAGTTTATGGCATCTGTGTGTTATATGCCAGACATAGCCAGGGATAAAATGTTTATTTGCTCGTGGTATGCTTCCCCCTTTTTTTCTTAAAACTCCCATTTTGTACTTGAAATTGACCTTCTAAGGCCCAAAAACAGGTCAAATTTTGCATTTTGTTTTGCTATTACAGATGCTTACCCAGGTCCGACCCCGA
Source organism: Thermodesulfobacteriota bacterium (assembly GCA_028278025.1). Classification (GTDB taxonomy): domain Bacteria; phylum Desulfobacterota; class WTBG01; order CAIYCZ01; family CAIRTM01; genus JANQFE01. Next base: position 4,933 of record JANQFE010000114.1, read on the forward strand.
ACTACCCCCATGCTGATCAATAACCTGCAGCAGTTGGCTGAGCAGCATGGCAGCGGTGCTGCGCACGGCCGGGCTGCAGTCAAGAGCCTCCCTGAGCACTGCCTGGTTTTCATAGTAGGTCCTTAAAAACAGCCGACCGGCCCGGGACTTTACCAGCACCCGGTCTCGAAACCCGCGCAAAGCTGCAATCTGTTGGGGGTCATTATCCACCAGTGCTGCAATCGGGCAGGGTTCAGCACCCGGATCATGAACCATAACCTCTACCGCGGCCTGATCAGTCAGCCCGCCCGTGTCCATTACCTCTACCGTACAGGTATACAGATCCGGGACTTCATAACGGTATGGGGCCGCCTTTTCTGCATTATAGTCAGAGTCCCATATACCGTCACTTTCAAAATCCCAGCGCACAACCAGAGCTTCCATCGGATCCTCAGCATCTGTTGAGTCAAAGGCCACGAAAGTGAACTCTGTAGTGGTATCCCCTTCCGGCGGTTCAGCGAAAACTACAGCATTTGGCGGAGTGTTGCCGTCTTCCTGATCGTCATCTCCTTCTGCGCCAACAACCATTACTTCCATGGCTGCGGTATCAATCAGTCCGCCTTCATCAACTACCTCAAGAGTAATAAGGTACTCATCAGCCGCTTCAAACACATGGACGGCTGTTTTCTCTGTAGTAAAATCAGTATCCCACATACCGTCTGTCTCCCAGTCCCAGCGGATTGCCAGATTCTCAGGGGGAGTTTCAGCATCCGAGCTTTCGGCTGCATCCACTGTGAATTCTGTCGCTGTATCGCCCACCGGCGGATCAACACCAAAGGAGGCCTCAGGCGGAGTGTTGCCCTCATCTTCTTCAGATATGACAATGACCTGCTGGGTGGTGGTATCAGTAAGCCCGCCCGTATCTTCAACCTGCAGGGTGATGGTATAGGTGCCAGCGGCCGGATAGCTGTGGGTTGCTGTCTTTTCCGCGTCAAGGGGTGTGTCAAAGCTGCCGTCGCTATCCCAATCCCACAGAACAAAAAGCGCACCAATGCCGTCCTCAGCATCACTTGAGCCGGATGCATCAACAGTGAACTCGGTTTCAGTGGTGCCCACTGACGGGTCAACTTCAAAAAAAGCTGTGGGTGCGGTATTGCCGGGCGGGACAGACGTTGTGGTAGTGGTGCCGGATGAGACTGTGGTTGTTGTCGAGGACTGTCCATCATAATGCAAGAGTGTGCCGCTAACACCCACAATAAAGATGTCCGAAGCGGAGCTGCCCCAGATCGTGACCAAATGTTTTGATGTGCCGCTATTTACCGACGACCAGCTCGATCCATCATAGTGAAGCAGGGTACCGTTATAACCTACAGCATAGACGTTTGTTGCAGAGCTGCCCCAAACTCCGGTGAGAATTTCAGTGGTGTTGCTGGTCATGGAGGACCAGGTGCTGCCGTCGAAAAAAAGAATAACACCTTTATCTCCCACGGCAAAAATCGCATTTTCAGAAGCCCCCCATATATCACTGAGTTCCGTACTGACTCCGCTGGTCAGCTGGGTCCAGGTGCCGCCTGTATAATAATGGACAATCGTTCCATTTGTGCCCACGGCGAACACTTCTCCTGATGAGGGGGTCACCCACACGTCCCAAAAATGTTCGGAAACAGCATTGGTCATGGAGGTCCATGATGCTCCATCATAATGCAGCGTTGTACCGTAAAGGCCCACTGCATAGACATCCGTTGCAGAGGTACCCCAGATCCCCCAGTAATCCATATACGGAACCGTCATGGATGACCAGGTGCTGCCATTATAATGTAAAAAAGCCTGGAGCCCCACCGCAAACACATCGGAGGCAGAACTGCCCCAGATATCATTGATTTCTCTGGTTGTGCCGCTGCTCATCGAGGACCAGGTGCTGCCGTTATAGTGGTAAATACCGCCGTCTATATCACCGATAAAAACGTCTGAAGCCGATATTCCCCACAGGGCATAGGTATGTTTTGTTGTAGGGCTTGTCATTGCTTTCCAGCCGGCAACGGCAGAACCGCAGAAAACCAATAAATATACCATTAATCCAATAGAATATGCTGTTACTATAGTTTTTTTCATACCATCCTCCCCGGTTGAAACCATATGATTTTGTACCGAATGCCGGTGAAATCAGCGGTTGAGGCACTCTAGTGAACTATTCCTAATATTACTCCTATATCGGCTTTATTCACTGAGTGTTTAAATATAAGATACACACTTTTTTCATTAATTATTCCTGCCTTTTGAAATCCCGTATTCAGTCATTAAAGGGAAATATGGGGACACTTCCCATAATAATGTTTGACATGCAGCAGCAGATAGCGTGACAGCATAAGGCATGCCGAGAATAGCCCGAGTCGTAGCAGCTAAATATCCTCACCATATTACCCAGCGAGCTTAATACGGGAAGTGCCCTATATTGCCCTACTGTACCTTGCCCAGAGGGCAAGGGTTTCGTTGCTTTACTAAATCTTTAAGATGGGTTTCGGGTTCATGGAAACGTTTGAAGTAATGGGTTAGCGTCGATACGCTAAAAATTGTATTGACCACAGGAATCTGGATCAGAATCCAGAATACCCAGTATGATAAAAACAGAGCTGGTAGAAAATAGAGCGTGTCAATCAAAGCCATAGCCCAATAGTTCTTGATCTCAAAAGATAAGCCTGTAGCGATAGTTATCCATTCAATGATTTTTACCATCACAGGGATTGTCACAAAAAAGTACTGCAATATAGCCCATGAATGCCCAGCTTCCACCGCCTTTTTTTTACAATAGGCCATACATCTCATGCAGTTTTCGCAGTGGTAGGTCCAAAAAGGACGCGTTTTTCCAAAAAAGCTCTTCATTTCAATGGCATGGTTTGAGCAAAACCTAGCACATCTACCGCAGGACACGCATC
>JANQFE010000118.1 GCA_028278025.1 Thermodesulfobacteriota bacterium
GCGGGGGCGCTTAAAGGAGCCGGCCCGGTGGGTACAAGCTGGTAAACAGTCTTTGCTTGTGACCGGTTTGTTCAAAAGCCTTTCGGGCTGTTTCAAACATCAATTCTATGATTAATGCGGTCAGGTGGGGTTTTTTTCAACCCGGCCGCCTCCTTTTTACCACCCCCTTTTTCTACCAGGTCTATAGAATAATATGATTTATGTTAATCAATTATATAAGAAGTTTATGCTTTGTAAAGGAAATTATTAATACCGCAGAAATCGTTTGACAGTGCAAAACAATCCATTGAAAATATATGCTCCCTGTATTGCAGTTCTTTAAAAACAGACAACATTATGACATTAGTTAAAAACAAACTATTTTATAAAATCAAACGGCTGGTGGGGAAGGCCATCGGTGACTTTGGTCTGATTGAAGATGGCGATCATATCGGGGTAGGGGTATCAGGCGGCAAGGATTCCTACACCCTGCTGCACATGCTTGAGACCCTGCGCTTGCGGGCGCCGGTAACCTTTAGGCTGACTGCTATTAATGTTGATTCGGGTTATACGGGCTATAAAAAAGAAATCCTGGAAGCGTACCTGAAACAGCACGGTTTTGACTGCCGCATGGTAGATACCAACTGCTATAACATAATTCAGGAAAAACGCACCCCCGGCTCCTCGTACTGCTCTTTTTGTGCGCGGCTGCGGCGCGGGGTGCTCTACACTGAGGCCAAAAAACTGGGCTGCAACAAAATCGCCCTGGGCCACCATCTGGATGATTTTGCCGAGACCCTGCTGTTAAACCAGTTTTACGCCGGCAGCCTGGCCGCCATGAGTCCCAAGCTGCAGGCCGACAATAACATCCACACGGTTATCAGGCCGCTCGTGTATGTAGAGGAACAGGATATAATCCGGTTTGCCGGGCTTAACAGCTTCCCGGTCATATGCTGTGCCTGCCCGGTGTGCGGTTCTGTTGATCAAAAACGGCAGCGCATGAAGAAACTGCTTAGAGAACTTGAAAAGGATAACCCGCACATAAAAAACAGCATCATTAAAGCCATAGGCAATGTGCAACCACGGCATCTGATGGATAAAAAACTAAAAAAAGTGCCTTAAGTGCACTAAAATTTTCTGACAGGATTAACTGGATTAACATGATTTTGCAACATGGCTGGGACCATGTTGCAAACATAATCCCGTCCATCCTGTAATCCGGCCTGAACTAGAAATTTTTGGCGAGGTTTTCTGCAAGCTGCATACAGTTTTTAAGATCATCCTGGGTGGGGGCACATTTAACCTCCACCACGGGCTCGACAATTTCCAGTTTGGCGTTCTGAGCATAGTCCTTCAGCGCCTTGACAGCTCCGCCGGCCCAGGCATAGGAACTCAGGATGCCGATACTATGATTTTTTATCATCTTGTTTTCCAGCAGATCAACAAAAGCAGCCATCAGGGGGAACAGCCCGGTGTTATAGGTCGGGCATGCAAGCACCAGACCCCGGTGCTTCCAGACATCCCGCAGGATATAGGAAGGATGGGAGTGTGACAGATTATGTAAGGAGACATGAATGCCTTTATCACTGAGAACCTGGGCAACGGTCTCTACCATTTTTTTGGTATTGCCGTACATGGATGCATACACGATCACCACCCCCGCGTCTGTTTGCTGGCGGGACCATCTATTGTAGAGGTCGATGATTTTTTGAGGGTCTTTCTTCCAGACAGGTCCGTGGGTGGAGGCCACGACCCGTATGTCATACGGCCTTAGCTTGGTAAGCGCGTTTTGAACCATTACACTGTAGCGGCCGATTATGTTGGCAAAATAGCGCAGTGTTTCCGCCTCGGTCCGGTCCATGGTGACCTCCGAATCAAACAGACCTTCGTCAACCGCCCCGAATCCGCCGAAGGCATCAGCAGAAAACAGGACTTTATCCTGGACGGCATAGGTCATCATAGTTTCAGGCCAATGCACCATGGGCGTTAGGATAAATTTCAGGGTATGTTTACCAAGGTCAAGTAAATCGCCATCGCCGATAATCTTCAGGTTTTTTTCTATTGCGTAGAAGCAGGAGAGGAGGTCTTTTGTTTTTTCATTGCCTATAATTTGGATGTCGGGAAACAACTCCAGGATATGGGTAATAGAGCTTGAATGGTCCGGTTCCATGTGATTGATGATGAGATAATCTATTGTCCGGCCTTGTTGCAGAACTTCTTTGATTTTCCGGCTATGATCTGAAAGGAATTCACCTTTAACCGTATCTATAAGGGCCACTTTGCTGTCCCGTATCAGGTAAGCATTATAGGAAACACCATGCGGAAGCGGCCAGAGTGTTTCAAAAAGGTCTGTTTCGCGGTCATTGACTCCTACCCAGTAGATATCATCACTGATTGGTATGGCAGTGTTCATGGAAGCACCTTATACGATAATTTAGAGAGACTATACCGTTACTAAAATCTACCACATAAAATTTTATAATTCAAACCACACTGTTTTGCAAAGGTCTCTTTTATCGTGCGGTGTATCTTGGCAATTTTGAAGGATCGAATAACTGAAAAATTATTAAAAATCAAACGATAATGTGTTGACCACACCTGCCAATGTTTAGTAATAACAGTACAAAATAGTGAACAGTAAACAGGGAACAGTGGAAAAACCGACAATTCTGTACGCTGTTGTCGGCCTGCCGGTCGTTAACTGCGTACTAAATCAGGATGAAGGAGCAAAAGATGAAAAAAGTATTGATTGCCGGAGCAACAGGATATCTGGGTACATACCTGGTGCAGGAGGCCAAACAGCGGGGATACTGGGTTCGGGCCCTGGTCCGCACGTCATCAAGGTTTGATGATATCAAAGACAGCGTTGATGATCTGTTTGTCGCAGAGGCAACCCGGCCTGAGACCCTGCAGGGGGTCTGTGACGGCATTGAGGTAATTGTTTCTGCCTTGGGTGTTGCCGGCCCCCGGCCGGGAGATACTACCCCGGTTGCAGATGTTGACTATGGCGGCAACCATAACATTCTAGGCGAGGCGCTCAAAGCATCTGTTAAAAAATTTATCTATGTTGCCTTTATTAATTTCCCGGCATTTCAGCATTTGGACATCACGCATATCAAGGAAAAATTCATTAGCGAGCTGCAGGGCTCCGGCCTTGAGTACTGTGTCATGCGGCCTACAGCTTATTTTTCAGACATGGGCAATTTTATCGAGATGGCTAAAAAAGGCACGGCCTATCTTATAGGGCATGGCAGGTACCGGGTTAATCCAATCCACGGAGCTGATCTGGCCAAGGTGTGTATAGATATGATTGACTCGGATGAGCAGGAAGTACTGGTCGGGGGTCCCAGGGAGTATACCTATGAGGAAGCCGCCCGACTGGCATTCAGCGTTGTCGGCAAGGATCCTAAAATCAAAAAAATTCCTGCCTGGCCGTTTGCTCTGGCCTTAAAAGTGCTGCGGCCTTTTATAAGCAAACGTAAATTTACGCTGGTCCAGTTCATGCTGGCGGCCTTCCAGAATGATGCCGTAACGCCCAAATACGGATCACATACGCTGGAAGATTATTTTAAAGAACTTTCAGAGCAGTAATAGTCATATCATAGTAATTTTTCTCACCCAGGGGTCGTGAGTTTCTAAATTAGTTAACCGCAGAATTACGCAGACAGACGTAGACTTTTTTCTCCCGCTATGTGCGGGAGAAAAACCATTCAGGGCCTTTCAGGCCAGTGATTAGAATGTCTACGCCTGAAATGCCTGCACTCGGCTACGTTTCAAGGAGATAGAGAAAAACCAACCGTAAAAGCTTTTTACATCAGGGCTGCGTGAAGATGAAGATATGGAGATGAATTGCGAGCTTTTTGGGACGGGAACAATTACTTGTTTTCAAACAGTTTTAGATACTCAGCGTATCCCTCTTTTTCCAGATCTTCCTTAGGAATAAACCGCAGCGAAGCCGAATTTATGCAATAACGCAGACCGGTCGGGGTCGGGCCGTCCGGAAAGACATGGCCCAGATGCGAATCAGCATATTTACTGCGCACTTCCGTGCGCGTCATAAAAAAGCTACGGTCTTCTTCCTCAACAATATGTTCCGGCTCAAGCGGCTTAGTAAAGCTTGGCCATCCGGTTCCTGACCTGAATTTATCCCGGGAGCTGAAAAGAGGCTCTCCGGAGACAATATCAACATAGATGCCGTCTTGCTTGTTGTCCCAATATTCGTTATTGAAGGCCTGCTCCGTGCCGTCTTTCTGAGTAACCTTATACTGCAGGGGCGTCAGTTTTTGCCGTAATTCTTCGTCGCCAGGTTTTGAATATTTATTAGTAAGCACTTCAGATTTTTTTTCTTCCATTTTTTTACCCCAGATCTTTTTTATATATTTATCACGGCCTGAGTTGTAGCGGTAGTATTTGTATCGCAGGGGATTTTTCTTATAATAATCCTGGTGGTACTCTTCGGCTTTATAAAACGCGGAGGCCCTGGTTATTTCAGTAACAATCGGCCTGCCAAACCGGCCTGATTGCGACAAGACGGCCTTTGATTGTTCTGCGGCGGTTTTTTGTTCATCGTTATGATAGAAGATCCCTGACCGGTATTGTGATCCCCGGTCGACAAACTGGCCATAAGGATCGGTTGGATCTATCTGCCGCCAAAAAACATCCAGCAGTTGTTTGTAGGTTGTTTGAGCAGGATCGTATATAATTTGAACAGCTTCTGCATGACCGGTAACACCGGCAGACACCTGCTTGTAGGTAGGGTTTTGCTCTTGACCCCCTGTGTATCCTGAGGTAACCGAAAAAACTCCCGGCAGCTTTTCAAAAGGCGGCTCCATGCACCAGAAACAACCACCGGCAAACGTGGCTTTCTCATCAAGGGTTTGTCCAGGCACATCCTGAGCTGACAGTAGTAAACATAAACTCAGCGACCACAAAATAGAATATTTACTGTTCATTGTTTACGGCCCTTCTGAATCTATTATAAATCTGTTTAATTGTAGCGCTATATTTGCAGGCCGGCAAGAGTATTGATTGACTGATGTACTATACTCAAAATGGGAATTAGAAAACCGCCGGTTATTCCGTTTCTGCAAAGGAGCAATCCCCTTAACAAGTACCTGGGCCTGGGGCTGAAAAAGCTGGGATTCAGGTGCTTATAAAACCTGGACCTCGTTAATGGTGTCTTTAATGGCCTCCAACGCATTTGCACTTTTAGTATACATCATCGCAAGACCTATATTTTCTCCCAGCAGCAGGAGTGATTCAAGATCCTGTTTAGAGACATCCCAGGCTTCATGATGGTAAAGCCTTAGGATCCCGATCATTTTGTGGGCAAAATTAACAGGAACAGAAACAATCGCACCGATACCTTCCTCTTTAGCGTTGTCCAGATATTGCAGCTGATCGGTTTGGTTAACATCTTTGACCACAACAGGCTCGCCCTGCAGTGTGGCAGCTATGCTGCTGTCACACTGCAGGGGGCCTTTACTCAGGTAATGCGCACTCATACCAAAGCTGGCCAACACTTCAAGTTCATGGGCTTCTGCATTAAGGGCAAATATCGTACAGCCTTTAATCTCAAGTGCTACAACCAGAAGCTGTGTCAGCGTGTTGGCCATTAAAACAAGGTTGTCGGACTCGGCAATAGCTTTGGTAACTACCTTGAATATATCAATATCTATTTTATTTTTTATTTCCATGAAAGTCCTCCCATCTGTTACTATAATGTTAATATATTAAGACAGTTAGCGCCCCTGTGTCGGCTTATAAACTGTGCTAGTTAACAACGCAGATGGCAGCGTTTTTGATAGAGTTTACCAGTTTTTGATAAACGCTTCCCGTGAAAAAGCGCGTAACTTTCCCAGGCTTGTGGTTTATGACAACCAGATCAAAGTGTTCCTGCCGGGCAATTTCAATGATTTCACCGGCAGTATCTTTTACCCTGGGCTTAAAGACACAGACCACCTGGTCTTCTGAAAAACCGTTCTGCAGCAGTGTCTGCTTAACTTCCTGGAGGGCAGCTTCCTGTTGTTTGATGCTTTGAGAAAGCTGATTCAGGCTGTTTTTCATTTTATCAAGGACCGGGGCTTCATGTACATGCCCTACGATATCGGGCAGAGGCGTGTACGCGTTAAATATGGTGACTTGAACATCTTCTATATGAGCAAAGGTATTGATGATAAAATCGAGCGCTCGGTGGTCATAGTCACTAAAATTATGGGGCAATAAGATTTTTTTCTTGGCCATCATGTGCTCTCCTTTCTTTCTGTAAAGGTTTCACCAGGCAGCTTGCACTGCACACTTGCTGCATAGAGAAGAGTACGTCAGGTAGCTTACATTATAAACAATGCACCAGCCGTGTCCTGTGAAAAGTTTTGCCGTATCCCCTTTTCTACAAACATCACAAGACGTGTAGGCTGTCAATAAAATAATTTCAGGCCTGTGCAGGGATCTGAAAAGTACCGACTACACGCAGCCGACCCTTGCCGGAACTATGGTTGCATCTCCCCAGATAATTTTTCCCGGCGTTGTGGGCTGCATTGTGGGTCGCGTTACCTCGAAATCCGTATCAGCTTTCAGGGACAGTGCCGCGGCGCTATTCGGCCCGCCGGCCCTGATCCATTTTTGGGCTTCGGCAACATTTTCCTCTACCACTTTATGAAATCCGTTTTGGCGGGCCTGTATTAAATATTTCAGCATGCTTTTAAAATCACCCTGCCGGGCGGCAATACAGGCAAGCACATTATAGCCTATGCCGGGTAGGGGAACGTCTCCGGCCAGAGCCTGCAAAACAGCAGCTTTCGCTGCGGCAAGGTTTCCTTCTCTATAATAAGCCCCGGCCAGCTCAAGGCGGGCTGCCGGCAGGTCGGGAAACAGCTCCAGGATTTCTTCACACTCTGCGGCGCTGTAGTCCCAGATCGTCTGAAGCCCGCTGTTGTGCAGCAACCAATCAATAATTTTGCGGTTTTCCCCGGCATCAGGCACCCGCAGCAGCGGACACAGTTCAAAGAAGTGATCAGAAAAAAACATCTCACGGGTGGCCTCGCCTTTCTGCTCTGCAATCACAAAGTCCTGAGAGCCGGGCAGCAGGGTAAAGGGGTTCCAGATGACCTGGTTGGGTCTGACCTCCTTGATAAAATCAATACTCTCCTGAAGTGTTTGCAGGGTTTCATTGCGGCTGCCCACAATCATATAGAACCGTACTTGAAAGCCGAATTTTTTTGCCAAAGCAGTTGCGTTGCGCACGGTATCCAGGTTCAGGTTTTTATTAATACCCTGCAGGACAGCCGCTGAGGCTGATTCAATGCCGAGGCTTATACGCCGGCAGCCGGCCGTGCGCATACTGAAAAGCAATTCTTCATCAAGCACATCCGCCCGGGTATCACAGCTCCACAAAAAATTGAGTTTGCGTTTCAGAATTCCACGACAAATTGCAAGCACATGGGGTTTGTTTTGGGTAAATGTTTCATCCTTTATGGCAACGGCTTTTTGTCCATGCGTGTTCACTACAGTCTCCATCATATCAAGCACTGCAGTCGCAGAGTGAACAGAGCGTTTTTTTCCCCAGAGGGATGGAGAGCAGCAGAATGTACAGTTCCAGGGACACCCGCGTGAGGTAATGAGGATATATTCATTAAAATAGTCATGTAGGGAAGCCAGCTGATCGAGATTTTTAATGCGTTTACGGGAAGGGCCGACCTCGATACCTTTTTTAGTGCGCCAGGCAGTGCCGGGGATGCCGGTGGGCTGTGTGCCGCCCGGCTGGAGCCCAATGATTAGTTCTTTAAAGGTGTCTTCTCCTTCTCCAATAATTACTGTATCAATAGCATCACAGTACCTGAGCATTTCAGCCGGCAGGGCGCTGGCATGAGGGCCGCCTACAGCGATGTGGGCAGCAGGGTATGTTTTTCTGATCAGCCGGGCAAGCATAAGGGTGCCGCGGCGGTTTGCGCTGAAACAGGATAGCCCGTAGAGATCGGCGCGGTAGTGTGTAATGATTTTCGTGATATCCCTCCAGAGAAAAGTAAAAAGATTCAGTACCGCAACATCATGTCCGTCCTGTTTTGCCTGGGCCGCAAGACTCAACAGACCATAGGGAATATTGAGAATGTCTCCGCTTAACACTCTGTGATCAATCCCGGGCGGGGGCCCGTCTGCAGGATTTTCAAGCGTTTCACCCGGCAGGGCTATTTTCCAAGGGGGCGGATATAAAAGTACAATACGCATATTTTTTAAAGCTCTCTGCTCTCGAATTTATTCATTTTGACAAAGCACTATATTTTCTTTATAATCCATCACTTTTGAAAAGCAAGTTTTTGCTTCTGTCCGTACCTGGGAACCGGTGCGAATGGAAATCCGTGAATCCGCAGTAGAAGTTATACTATACACTATAATTGTTTATCGGCCTTATTAAAAAGGCAGGATGCATAGCAGTTTTATGAGCACATACCATTGCCGGAAATTAAATCCAAATTCCCAATACTAACTTTCAAAACAAAGCCAAATGACCAAAAAAACCAAAACATTAATTACTTCGGCATTTGAGGGTTAGTATTTGAAATTCCTGGTGTGATACTACAGCTGTTAAGTTATAGTCACTATCGTATGTAGCAACGTGTTTCTTATATTTTGAATTTTTTATGGTCCAAATACGAAATTTCAGCATTATTGCCCATATAGACCACGGTAAATCGACCCTGGCGGACCGGCTTATTCAGCATGTGGGCCTTATAGATGAACGCCAGTTCCGTGATCAGATTCTGGACTCCATGGATCTGGAGCGCGAGCGAGGCATTACTATAAAAAGCCATACCCTCACGCTGCCCTATACCGACAAACAGGGCCGGGAGTTTGAGCTCAACCTGATTGACACGCCGGGCCATGTTGATTTTTCCTATGAGGTTTCACGGGCCCTGGCAGCCTGCGAGGGAGTCCTGCTGCTGGTTGACGCTGCCCAGGGGGTGGAGGCCCAGACGGTTGCCAATTTGTATGCGGCCCTGGAACATGACCTTGAAATCATACCGGTGATCAATAAAATTGACTTGCCGGCAGCCGACATTGAGCGTGTAAAAGAAGAGATAGAAGTAGAGCTTGGTCTTGATTCTCAGGAGGTGCTGCTGTGTTCCGCAAAAGAGGGCACCGGCATAGAAGAAGTGTTTGAAGCAATTACGGCACGAGTCCCTCCTCCAAAAATCAGCCCCGCGGGCTCTGCCCCGACGGCCCTTATTTTTGATGCGCAATATGATCCGTTTCGCGGCACGGTGGTGAGCTGCCGGGTGTTTGACGGCAGTTTCCGTCCCGGCGATACCATACGGTTCATGTCGAACGGGGCTCTTTACAAAATTGAAGAGGTGGGCGTTTTTCGGCTGAAGTTTGAGCGTCGCCGCGAGCTTGCCGCAGGTGAAGTGGGGTATGTGATAGCAGGGATTAAAACAGTCAGTGACACCCGCGTGGGGGACACCATAACACTTGATTGCAACCCGGCTCAGGTTTCGGTGCCGGGGTTCAAGGAAGCCAAACCCATGGTTTTTTCCTCGGTCTATCCGATTGCATCCGATGACTACCAGAACCTGGTAGAGGCAATGGAAAAATATAAGCTCAATGACGCGGCCCTGGTATATCAGAAAGATTCCTCGGCCGCCCTCGGCCAGGGCTTTCGCTGCGGGTTCCTGGGGTTGCTTCATCTTGAAATCGTCCAGGAACGCCTTGAACGGGAATTTGATCAGACAATTCTCATGACGGCTCCCAGCGTTCAGTATAAGTTCCAACTGAGTGACGGCAGTAAGAAGACCATTGAAAACCCTCAGTACTACCCCGACCCAACTGCCATTGAAAGGGCCGAAGAACCCTATGTACACATATCTATTATTATTCCTGAGCGCTATATGGGTGTTGTTATGAAACTGTGTACGGAGCGACGGGGTGTCAACTCCAAGTTTCATTATCCTGTAACCGGACGTATAGAGATTAATTTTGATATGCCGCTTGCCGAGGTAATCTATGACTTCTATGACCGGCTTAAAACCATTACCCAGGGCTACGGCTCTTTTGATTATGAATTTCTGGACCACCGTGAAAGTGAGCTTGTTAAAGTGGACATCCTGGTAAATCATGAAAAGGTTGATGCCCTTTCACTGATTGTGCACCGGGATAATGCCCGTGCCCGTGCTCTGCACATATGCGAGAGGTTAAAGGAGGAGATTCCGCGGCAGATGTTTAAAATAATCATCCAGGGAGCAATCGGCGGGACTGTTATTGCCCGCTCTACCATAAATGCGTTCCGTAAGGACGTTACCGCCAAGTGTTATGGCGGTGATATAACCCGTAAGCGCAAGCTGCTTGAGAAGCAGAAGAAGGGCAAGCAGCGCATGAAAATGGTGGGGGCCGTGGCCATTCCGCAGAAAGCCTTTGTATCAATTCTAAAGACCGAAACTGATTAAAGTATACTTAGCTTATGAGCTTACCAGCTCAACAGCTTTTAGTGTTTTTTGGGTGAAATCACAGAAACACGGGCACTTCTTATGGACAAACAATCTAAGGCTTTACCGGGCCTTTACATTCACATTCCCTTCTGCCTGTGGAAATGCCCGTATTGCGACTTTTATTCATGCACTGACAGGGAGCTTACCAGTGCCTGGCTTGAGGCTTTAGAGCGCGAGATGCTTTTTTACAAAGAAAGCTTCGGGTATTTTGATACCCTGTACCTTGGCGGAGGGACCCCTACAGTCTTAAGCGAACATGAAATCACAAGACTTATTGCAACCGTCCATCGACATTTTTCGTTCTCAGATGATGCCGAGCTGACCATTGAAGCAAATCCCGCTGATCTCACGCCTGCAAAAGCAGGGTTGCTGAATGAGCTGGGCTTTACCAGGATAAGCCTGGGGGTACAGTCATTTGATGACAGGGTGCTTAACGTTTTACAAAGAAGACATAGCGCCTTTGAAGCCTGCAAAGCTATTGAGTTAATCCGAGCGGCAGGGTTTCAGAACCTCAGCATTGATCTTATGTATGCTGTTCCGGGCCAGGATACCTGTAGCTGGACTACTACCCTGCAGCAGGCCCTGCAATACAGACCGGAGCACCTGTCCTGTTATCAGCTGACCATAAAACAGGATACGCCGTTTGGACATATGAAAGAAAACGGCTGGATACCAGAGCTGGATGAGGCTGTAGAGGAAAGCTTTTTTCTTACAACCACTGACGTGCTTACAGCAGGCGGATATATCCAGTATGAGATTTCAAGTTTTGCCCGGGATGAAAAATACTATTCGGCGCATAACCGCAAATACTGGCAACATAGTGCCTATCTTGGTCTGGGGCCTGCAGCACACTCATTTTCCGGCCGGAGAAGATGGTGGAACCATGCCTCGGTTACAACATATATTCAGAGGCTTACACAGGGGACCAAACCTGTTAAAGCCAGTGAAACCATAACGGATGAACAGATCAGGCTCGAAGCCCTTTTTCTTAACCTCAGAACCAGTAGTGGGATGGATCTTGCCACCCTGCAAACTTACACGGGCGCACATGAGATGCTGCCGCATCTAATACGGTCCAATCTTGTTGAAATCAACGGTTGCAGGATCAGACCGACCACCCGGGGACTCATGCGTGCTGACAGCCTGCCGATTCTGTTTGTATAACAGCTAATTATATGTTAAGAAGCACCTGTATTACGTGATTATCAGTAATTAAATTAATGAATTTTGCTGCCAAAACTATTAAGCGCTGCCTTGACATTGCGGTGAGCTTAGCCTGCCTGCTTGTAGCCCTGCCTTTTTTTGCGCTTATTATGCTTGCTATTGGTTTGAGTATGGGAGCACCAGTTTTTTTTCGACAGCAGCGCCCCGGTCTCCATGCTAAACCGTTCTACCTGACTAAATTTCGTACCATGCGAATACCCCGTACAGGAGAACAGGATGCAGCCTTTGATGCAGTAAGGCTTACCCGGCTGGGTCGTTTCCTGCGCTCAACCAGCCTCGATGAACTGCCGACCCTGTGGAATGTATTGAAGGGCGACATGAGCCTTGTGGGTCCCCGGCCGCTGCTCATGCAATACATTGAACGCTACAGCCCTGAGCAGGCCCGGCGTCATGAAGCCAAGCCCGGTATAACCGGCTGGGCCCAGGTTAACGGTCGCAATGCCATAACCTGGGAAGAAAAATTCGCATTTGACGTGTGGTATGTTGATAACCAGTCGTTGTGGCTGGATGTAAAGATTCTGGCCATGACCGCTGCGAAAGTAGTAAAGCGTGAGGGTATCAGCCATGCCGGGGAGGCAACCATGCCTGAATTTATGGGGACAGAACCGAGCGGCTGCGGAGGTCCTGAAAATCTGAAAAAACCAATTATTCAAAAAACGCCGGATGAGGAAAAAAGAAGGGGTTAACCGTACCGTCCTTCAATGTAATCAGCCGTTTCTTTACGGGACGGTGTAACAAACATATCTTCTGTTTTTGAATGCTCAATTAATTTTCCCATCAGCATAAATATGCACTCATCACTGGCGCGTCGGGCTTGAGCCATATTGTGCGTCACGATAAGAATGGTATATGTGCCCCGCAGATCCCAGATCAATTCCTCGACCGCTGCAGTGGCTTCAGGATCCAGTGCCGAACACGGTTCATCCATCAAAAGGATGGAGGGCTTTACCGGCAGGAGGCGTGCGATGCACAGTTTTTGTTGCTCTTCCAGAGAAAGCAACGTAGCTTTGCGGTTCAGGCGGTCTTTGACATGGTCCCAGAGAAGCACCTGCCGCAGTGCCTGCTCAACAATCTCGTCAGCCTGCTGTTTGGCCAGCTTCCCCGTATTATGTATTCGATAACCAAACAGAACGTTTTCTCGAACAGACAAAGGCAGCGGATTGGGACGCTGAAAGACCATCCCTACATGTCGTCTCACCTGCGAGATTTCTATATCCTCACCGTAGATATTGGTGTCAAGCACACAAATTTTTCCGGTTGTGCGGACATACCCAAGCCGCTCATTGATACGGTTGATCGATCGCAGGATTGTTGTTTTTCCGCATCCTGACGGCCCGATCAAAGAAGTAATCAGACCGCGGCGCACTTTTAGATTGACATCTATTAAGGCCTGGAACGTTCCATACCAGAGATTAAGATTTTCCGTTTCAATTGCATACACTGGATCAGCCAAAACGTCCCTCCACATAGTCCATGGTTCGCGGGTCTTTGGCCTGCCGTGTGAAAATTTTCTCGGTTTCGTTGATCTCCACACATTCTCCTTTCAAAAAAAATGCGGTCCGATCTGCCAGGCGACGAGCCTGTTGCACCAGATTTGTTACCAGAACAATGGTAAGCTCATGGCGCAGTTCCTTAAGGACGTCTTCAATCCGCATGGTGGTGACGGGATCAACAGCAATTGAAAACTCATCGAGCAAAAGAAGTTCAGGTTCCTGGGACAGGGCCCGGGCAATAGTGAGGCGCTGTTGCTGTCCGCCCGAGAGCAAACTTCCCAGAGAGTGAAGACGGTCCTTAACCTCATCCCAGAGAGCTGCCCGGCGCAGACAGCGCTCAACAATTACTTGCAGGTCTGCCTGGTTGCGGATCCCCCTCAGTCGTGGTGATAGCGCCACATTATCAAAAACACTAAGGGGCAGTCCAACCGGAAGAGGAAAAACCACCCCGATCCTCTGTCGCAGGGCATAAAGATTTTTCCAGGCTTGAAGACGTTTTCCTGAAAAAATGATGTCTCCCGTTACTTTCATCCCGGCCGTCATGTCATCCATACGGTTAAGGGCACGCAGCAATGAGGTTTTACCGCTATTGGCGGGGCCGATGATGCCGAATATTTCGTTTTCCTTGATCTCTAAATTTACATCCCTCAAGATGGTTTTGTTTCCGTATAGAATCATAAGGTCCTTTACGATAATCTTGGGAACGCCGGTTGTTTGTCTGTTTTGTGCGTGGTCTACCATTTCTTTTTGCCTCTCAGGTACATCCGGAAAGCAATTGATATTGAGTTCAGCAGGAGCACGATACCGATCAGAACGAGCGCCACGCCAAAAGGAAGATGTTCAGGAACTCCCGGGACTTGAGTCGATATCACAAACAGATGCAATGACAGCGCCATAGTCTGATCAAAGACACTCTGCGGCAGGAACGGGAGAAAAAATGCCGCACCGGTAAACATAATCGGGGCAGTTTCCCCCACGGAACGAGAAACTTCAAGAATAATGCCCGTGAGAATCCCGCTGATCGAATTGGGGAGCACAACATGACGAATCGTTTGCCAGCGGGTTGCTCCCATATTCCAGCAGGCTTCACGGAATGCCAGCGGGACAGCCTGCAGAGATTCACGCGTTGAAACAATCACCACCGGCAGCGTCATAATAGCCAGGGTAAAGCTTGCCGCAAGGATACTCGTTCCAAACCCAAAAAAAAGGACAAAGGCTCCTACGCCGAAAAGAGCATGTACTATTGAAGGAACACCTGCAAGATTGACGATAGCAAGGTTGATAATTCTGGTCAGCCAATTATCAGGAGCATACTCACTCAGGTAGAGGGCAGCGGCTACTCCTAAGGGAACCGAAACAAGCAGTGCAATTGCAACCAGCCACAGGGTGCCTACCAAGGCGGGGAAAATCCCTCCGGCAGTCATGCCGTTCTGCGGTGCGGTCAGAAAAAAATCAACCGAGAGGGCTTCATGGCCTTCGGCCAGCAAAAGGCAGATGATTATTAAGACGGGCAATATTAGCAGAAGCGTCATCATAAGAAAGAGAATCCGAAAGAGCTTTTCCATCTTTTTATTGCGGATATTAAGCTCGGTAGCTTCAAACGTCATATATTTCCCTTTCGAATTCCGCGCACGACAATATCGGCCGTTAGATTGATGATAAAAGTAACAATGAAAAGAAAAATACCCAGGGTAAAGAGGGCCTGATAGTGCTCAGAGCCCTGAGCAGTCTCACCCAGTTCAGCGGCGATGGTTGCGGTTAGAGCGCGCACGGAGTCAAACGGGCTTGTCGGCAGGTTTACCGAATGTCCGCTGGCCATTAAGACGGCCATCGTCTCACCAAAACCGCGCCCCACGCCCAGCAGCACGGCAGCCATCAAGCCGTTTTTTGCTGAGGGCAGGGTTACCCTTGAAATCACCTGCCAGCGAGTAGCGCCCATGGCTTCGGCTGCTTCACGATAGGTATCCGGAACCGCCTTGAGGGCATCTTCAGCGATAGTTGCCATAATCGGTGCAGCCATGAGCCCCAGAATAATACCGGCGTTAAGTATATTCAGCCCCACGGGAATATTAAACAGCTTAATAATAAAAGGGTTCATAATACTCAGACCAATGAACCCCCAAACAACCGAAGGGATAGCAGCTAAAAGTTCAACCAGAACCTTTAAGGTTTCCCGAACTTTTCCTTGAGCAAATTCGGCAATGTAAATGGCCGCTCCCAGTGAAAACGGAACCGATACCAGCATCGCAAATCCTGTTATGCTGGCGGTACCGACTATCAAGGCAAGGGCACCGTATGTCGGATGTTCTTCAGAGGTGGGACGCCACAGTGGAGAGCCAAAAAATTCTGCAATATCGAACCTGTCAAGCAAAAAACCGATTCCCTGACTGGTAATAAAGACAAAAATTCCAAGAATAAAAATAATTGCCGAGATACCGCCGATAAATACCAGAAACCGGACGAGCAGATCCAGATACCAGTCCATGTTGCGACGATCTGCACTTGCCCGCCTGCGGTTATTGTCAGCACTCGTTATGTTATTCATGATCATTACCGAACAAGCGGAGCATTAAATCCTCAAGAAGATTAGAAAGCTGATTAAAGACGGCCTCGGGTGAATGAGCGTCCGTTACGGGCCATTGCAGGAGTATTGTATGGTATGACAGGCGGGGCAGATAATTTCGCGCCTCCCCGGACAGATCAATGACGATATTGAAATCAGACAGATCTTCATCCAGGGACTCTAAGCTTTTGGGGTGAGCTTTATGCACATCGATTCCATGCGCTTCAGCAAAATCTACAAAGTCAGTATTAAGGCTGTTGAGCGGTTTCCAGCCAATGCTTTGAAAAAAACCGGCATGGGAATAGACTTTGCGTGCAAATGCTTCCGCAAGTTGACTGGGCCCGCTGTTGCTCTCATCAGTGAAGAGAAAATTAAATCTTTTTCTGCGCTTTTTTTGACCCGTAGCAACAAAAATTGTTTCCTCACAGATATTTTTGGCCTGATGAATGATGCGCTGCAGGCGATTAAAACAGGCCAAAAATGCCAGGACATCTGCGATGGGACGAGAGGAACGCTCACCCTCCTGTACAATGTCGGCATAGGTTTGGTCAACGGTCTTTGTGAACTGGGTTGACATCTCAAGGGTTCCGCGTGCCAGGTCGGCATTACGTTTACTGAAAGCTTTCAGGGCCTGATGAAAAATACGCAGCGACTGATCACTCAACTGCTCAATATCCCGCATCAGAATA
Organism: Thermodesulfobacteriota bacterium; assembly: GCA_028278025.1. Lineage (GTDB taxonomy): Bacteria > Desulfobacterota > WTBG01 > CAIYCZ01 > CAIRTM01 > JANQFE01. Next base: position 16,427 of record JANQFE010000118.1, read on the forward strand.
TCAGGCGGTACACTTGAGAGCTGCAGTACGGTCCGGCATATAGTTTCGGCATAATCACCGATGCGCTCGAGGATATGACTGGTTCGCAGCACTGATGAAACATAGCGCAGGTTTCCCGCGCTGGGCAGATGTCTGGCAACGAAAGCATGACAAAGCTGGTCTATTTCCTGCGAGCCACGATTGACAGCGAGGTCACCGATAATTGTATTTGTGGCCAACTCCATATCAAGCTTCATTAATGCGCGCACAGCCGATCGAACAGAATCCTCGGCCATCTTGCCAAGGTGCTGTACCTTATTGTGGAGATTATCCAAATCCCGCTGTAACTTTTCCTCATAATGGCTCATTTTTTGCCTGTCTCCCTGATTAGAGCATTTTCTCTTTTTTCTATAGTCCTTGGGTACTACGAAGACTCATGTGGTTCGATGGCCTGCGGCTCTGTGCTCGTTGGAATATTCAACGGCTATTATATCTTCCATCGTTCGCACCGCCGCCGCTGTTTTTACCACATTGGCCTTCGCAGTGCTCAACGGTGAGGCTACACTTTTTTGCAAAATGCTCTAGAATTATCATTCCTTCAGTGGGTGAATCGTCGCATAGCCCTTTTCAAAGATAATGTGCTGACCCGCATCGCTTAAGATCCAATCGAGGTACTCCTTAACTTTTCCGGCTGGTTGTCCCGCAGTATACATCATGAGGGGCCGGGCGATGGGGTAGGTACCATCTGTTGCTGTTTTTACTGATGGCATTACAGAGGTGCCGTTTTTATCCAAGATGGGCACCATTTTGACGTTACCTGTTGCATAGGCAAGTCCGCTGTATCCTATAGCCCCGGGAGTTTTTTGGACCAGATCAACCACATCTTTAGAACCATGCATGTCCAGTGATCCTAATTTATACTCGCGGCCTTTACCCAGGACAGCTATCTTGAAATATGCATACGTTCCGGAATTGTTTTGGCGACTTACGCGGACAATTTTACCATCTTCAGCTTCCGGTATTTGGATGCCTAACTGTGACCAGTTGTCAATCTTGCCACCTTCGCCATAAATCTCAGCAAGCTGCTCAATAGTAAAAGATTTAATCGGGTTATCCTTATGAACATAAACTGCAAGAGCATCGTAACCGACTACCCATTTAACGGGTTCAACCCCCTTCACTTTGGCTTGCTCAATTTCCTTAGGTTTCATTTGACGACTTGCGTTGGCAATATCCACTGTACCGTTAATAAGTGCGGAGATTCCTGTTCCGGATCCGCCGCCGGCAACTGCGATGGCCACAGAGGGATCAACATTTTTATATTGTTCAGCCCATGCCTGGGCAACATTTACAAGCGTGTCGGACCCCTTATTCTGAATTACCTCTCGCGATGAACCGCGACCACAAGAACAAATAGACAATACTAAGATGATAAAAAATAAAAAATTCGTGATTTTCATGCTTTTAACTCCTTCCATAACTAAGGTTATGCCGAAACTCATTGCCGGCACAACAGGATCGAGCGAGGCTAACGGCACCTGTGAAATTAACCAATAATTAACTTTAAATTAACCAAATGTTAACACAGAACTAACTATACTTAAAAATGCTGCTAAAATCGAGTAGTTTTTTGTTGTTGAGCGCTATTTTCTTGTTTGATGGTGGTTGCGGTTCAATACCATACACCCATGTGGTAGTAAGGGTATTGTATTATTAGAGCATTTTGCAAAAAAGCGTAGCCTCACAGGTGAGCACTGCACATGCTGATGCGGTTCGACCGCCTGCGGCTATGTGCTCGCTGGAATATCCGGAGGTTACTATATCGTCCATTGCTCGCACCGCCGCAGCTGTTCTTACCACATCAGCATGTGCAGTGCTCAAGGGCTATAGGAAAAAGGGAAATGCTCTAGCTTCATGATTTATATAACATGCACCGACCTTACATGAAGCTGTTCGAGGAAGGTATCTGCGGGGTTGATTTTATTGATATGCAAGCAGCTTTGAAAAGACAGGGGACCATGCCTATAACATAGGCCAGTCAATTTCAGAGATCAGGTAGTGGCCTGCTGGGTGTATACCACCTCGGAGGCATTGACGATACTGCAACAGGAGTCATCAAGCCCGTCCAAAAACTCTGCAAGGGCACTTACCGTTTCTGGTCTGGGATGCCCGATACCAATAGCATAGCCATAATTGAGGGCATATTTTTTGAGCTTTTGCAGCTGTAGGCAGATGTAGTCTTTATCCACCCGGTTGTCAATAAAGACATCTCTGAACCCGGCAATCATGTCCAGATCGCGCGCGGTGTCAAAGGCAATGGAGTTTCGGGACGTAAAACTGTCAATAAAAAAGAGGCTTCTTTCCCTGAAGACCGTTAAAGCATCCTGTGTTTTTTCGCGTGATTCGGTAAAGCGCGAACCCATGTGGTTGTTTACCCCGGCGGTAAAGGGGAAGCTGGAAAGATTCTCTTCTATAATCGTGCAGATTTCATCGGCTTTATGGGACAGGTACAGGGCCCCGGGGCCTGGGTCAATTAATTGATTGCAGGGTTCCATCGGCTGATGCAGCATAATTTCATGACCGGCAGAATGCAGTTTTTCTGCCAGCCTTGCAGAGTATCTGAGGCGGGGCAAGATAGAAAAGGTAATGGGCACACCGAGCTCTAAAAACGGCAGAACCCGCGTAGCATTATAGCCCACATCATCAATTATAATTGCTAGGCGGGCATGAGCAGGAACTGTATCTGAAGTTTTTATCTGAGGCTGGGCAAGTGCGCTTACCAGCGGGCATGTCCCTATCAGTGATCCGGCCGCACCTGCTGCGGTTTTTATTAAAAAATCTCTTCTGGAACAGCTTTTATGGTTTTTAGACATTTCTTTACGATTTTAGGGACAGTATTCGCTTTAACTTTATCCGAAAGTATTTTACATTTTTTTTAAGCTACAACCAATTAGGGCTGAAGTCAAGAAAATACATATATTGTAGAAAATAATTCTTTATTATAAACAATTATTTCTAAATATACAAAACATCGCCCACATTACCTTTAGTAGCATAAATATTATCGGCTTGTTATTAAAATAACTTCATCTGCTTGGATGGGGACTTTCTATTTTTCCGAGAAGGATTTTTGTGCTGTTTATTGGTAAAAGCCGGCGGTATATCATTTAAAAAAACAGATGGAGTCATTTTTTTCCGTTCACCAAACAGAAACCTGTTTTGGGCATGCAGCAGATACAGTTTTTCTTTTGCGCGGGTCATGCCGACATAAAAGAGGCGCCGCTCTTCTTCATCATTTTCCAGCCCCCCAGGCTGTTCAAGCCGGTAAGGAAAAAGTCCGTCTTCCAGGCCGAGGATAAACACAACGGGAAACTCAAGGCCCTTGGCCCCATGTACGGTCATTAAGGTTACCGCCTCCCCCCGGGTCGTAAAGGTTTCTCCGTCCTTTAACAAAGATATTTTATTGAGAAAGGCGGGTATACCCTTTGCGGCAGGTCCGTGGCAAAAGGGCATCGCCGAGGTGATCAGTTCAAGCAGCTTGTCATGCGTATCGGTTTCAGCGGTAAACATTTGCTCCCAAAATTCTCTGATTAGTTTGTCAAGAGAGATTACCGAGCTTTGTTTAATGAGACCGGTGAGCAGGTCCATAAACGCTTTCAGACGAACACCGGGATGCCGGGGCTGTTCAGATGCGAAGCAGATATCCAGCAGCACGTTAAAAAGCGAGCAGCCCTTACGAGCAGCCTCTAATGAAAGCTTTTCAGTTGTTTTGGGACCTATAGCACTGGAGGAGGCTGTCAGGATTTCAGCCAGGGCAAGATCATTATGGGGGTTTTGGATAACCTCAAGAAAGTCTATTACGGGTTTTATTTCAGGCTCTTCGTACAGCAGGCGCGTTGTAGCAACCTCTACGGGAATACCCTTTTGCTGCAGGGCTTTTTTAAGCTGACGGCCCTGGGTATGCAGACGGTACAGAACGGCAATATCACTGAACCCCCTGACATACTCTTCCTGCTCACTGCTCATGGTTTCAAAGCGGGTGCCCCCTAAAAGGCGCTCAATTTCCCGTGCAACAAAGGCTGCTTCCTGTATTTCATCCGGCACGTGCCATATTTCAATTGCAGCTCCAGGGGTTCTGGTAGCATGCAGTTCTTTTTCAACGCGCTGTTTATTGTGTTTGATTACCTGTTGGGCTGCACTGATGATAGTCTTTGTAGAGCGATAATTCTGCTCCAGGTAGATTACCTGGGCACCTGGAAAATCATTTTGAAAATTGAAAAAATTTTCTACCAGGGCTCCCCTAAAAGCATAAATGGCCTGGTCGGCATCGCCGACAGCACAAATGTTTTGCAGCGGCGAGCTCAGGCTTCGCAGCAGACTGTATTGAGCGGCATTTATGTCCTGATATTCATCAACCGAAATATGGGAAAACCGGGAGTGAAGTTCTGCGGTAATTGCCGGCACGGTCCTGAAAAGCTCCAGTGTTTTAATGATGAGGTCTTCGAAATCCAGCAGGTTTTGGCGTTCAAGCATTTCCTGATAGGCCCGGCACAGCGGGGTGGTTTTTTCATAAGAGACCAGAGCATTTTTTTCATTGGAGATGTGAAGCCCGTACTTTCTGGGGGAAGCACTGCCGGATTCATCAGGGAATGTATTAACAAGGTTTTTAATAATGCTCAGGCGGTCCGGGGGAGAAATGATTGTAAAGTCGGCCGGAAGGTTTATGTTGCTGCCGTAGCTGCGCAGGATATCATAACACAACGAATGAATTGTTCCGATCCGCATGGCAGAGAGGTCAAGGCCGTCATGACACAGACTGGTGATCCTCTGGCGCATTTCTTCAGCAGCTTTTGTGGTAAAAGTAATGGCCAGCATGTTTTCCGGCGGCACGTCCGCCCGGGCAACAAGGTATGCCAGACGGTACACCAGCGTGCGGGTTTTACCGGTTCCGGCCCCGGCAACGACCAGCAGCGGGCCGCTGACTGTCCGGGCTACCAGTTTCTGGGCGGGGTTAAGAGCATCTAACAGGTCGGGCATAGTAAACAAGCATCCTGGAATGTCTGAAATACGGATTACATGTTTTACAGTCGGGCTGTTAAAACAGGCTCAGCTGCTTTCGGTTTTTTTCTCCGGGTTTAAAAATACGCACAACGCCATACTTACCATCATAGCCTGGGGTAACATCGATACTGCCGGCGCGTATTTTGCCCAGAGCTTCTGCAAGCACATCATATCCTGCCTGTTGCAGGTCGGCAAGGGGACAGGTCCTGAGGATATACAGCTCACTGCCAAACCGCTCAAGCAGCTTTAGATATTCGCGTGATACCTTCTTGGAGGTATCGCCAACCTCATGGATTTCACCAAGTATTTCCATCAAAGGGATAAGACTCTCAAAATTAAATGCGTCCCGGGGTCTGAAGCCCTGGTTTCTGTCAGAAAGTGCTTTTACGCGATGCATTACACCTACGGTAACTTTCCGGCCGCATTCAGGACACCTGCCTGCGTGGGACAGGGTTTCCTCCGGGGTCAGCCGTATACTGCATGTCCGGTGACCGTCATAGTGATATTTGCCCTCTTCAGGGAAAAATTCGATCGTGCCCTGAAATCCTGCGGTATTTTTATGGCGCAGGGCTGACATCATGTCAAAATAGGACAAATCACAGGTAAAAATATTTGCCTCCCGGGCCAGCTTGGAGGGTGAATGGGCATCAGAGTTTGAAACGAGCACAAAATCATCAAGCCCTGAGAGCATCCAATTCATGGCGGGATCCGAAGAAAGGCCGGTTTCAAGGGCAAAGATATGAGGGGTCAATTCCTCGAAGCACTCGCTGATACTGTCGAAACCACTTGCCGCTCCCAGCACTGAAAAATGGGGCGTCCAGATATGGGCCGGGATAAGAACATTATGTGCTGATGCGTCAAGGGTCAGCTGTAAAAGCTGCTTACAGTCAAGCCCCAAAATAGGACGGCCGTCTGATTGTATGTTGCCTATTTCCTGTAAAGCAGCATTGAGCTTTCCTGCAGAAAGAAAATCAGGGGCCAGGATCAGGCTATGGACTTTACGGGTTTTTTCAGCTTTTTTATAAATAGTGCTTATTTCAACGCTCAGCATAAACCGTACCGGTAAACGACAGGAAGCGGGCACCTCGTTTTCGGTATGGGCACAATATTCAGCTTTAAGTTTAAACAGACCGGGCTCGGCCGGTTCAAGTTTTTTCTGAAGTTCGGCAAACCATTTCGGATGGGTAAAGTCACCAGTACCGATCACACTGAGACCTTTAAGCTGGGCCCAGGTGTGGAGATTTTCAAGATTCATGTTTTTGCTTGTTGCCCTGGAAAGGTAGGAATGGATATGAAGGTCAGCAATAAATTCCATGTAATTGATTCAATGCTTGGGTATTTGAATTTATTTATGTTGTTGCCGCACTATTTATTTTTACAGCATGCAGTACCGTGATTTAACACTTTGGCACCCTGATACTGTATCACATAGTAGGCACTGTTCAATAAAAAAGTTCTATTTTGGTTGACTTATCACAAAACTGCTGCTAAAAATATTTACATAGATATTACAATAAGATACCTTTGAAACAGCACCTGATGGAAGACCCTTATCATTATAAGAATCTGCTACGTCCCTACCGTAATCACCTGAAACTCTTTATCCAAAAAAAAGATGGGCTTTTATATTAAGATAGCTGCGATTATTATCCTGCTGTTTTTATCAGGCTTTTTTTCTTCTTCTGAAACGGCTTTTTTTTCACTCAGCAAAGTTAAACTGCGGCGCAAACAGCTGCACTCCAGTTCGGGCTTTAAACACATTCTGGCGCTGCTTAAGGCCCCGAGCACGTTTCTTTCCACGGTGCTTATCGGCAATGAGCTGGTCAATATATCCATTTCGGTTGTCGCAGCAGCACTGGTGTATTCTATTGCCAAAGATGTGTTCAGTGACAGGCTGCTTCCTTTTGTTTCCATGGCACTGACAGTGCCTGTCCTGCTGCTTTTCGGAGAGATTATACCAAAAACCATTGCCGTAAAATTTCCCGAAAAGATAGCCCGCATCAATGCTTACCCTCTGCATCTTTTTTCTGTGAGTATAGCACCGCTACGCAACGGATGTAATCGGGCCGCAAAAATATTTATAAGCCTTTTTGTGAAGGATCCCACCAGGCAGCCGGTCGATTCGGTAACTATTGATGAGGATATTTTTAAGTCAATGGTGGATACCGGCAGCAAAGAAGGTACCATAGATCCCGGTGAGCGCGTCCTGATTCACCGGACCTTTCGTTTAGATGATATCAACATCTCCCAGATCATGACACCCCTTGATCATATTGTAGCCCTGCCGTTGCATACCAGTGAGAAAGAGTTCATGCAGATTATTGAGACAGAGAAATTCTCCCGTTACCCTGTGTATGCAGAAAGCATTGATCACGTTATTGGTTTTGTGCATGCTAAAGACCTGTTGCGGCTGCAGATACCGGAAATGGGCACACAGCCATTTGTACTTAAGTCTATTATGCGTAAGCCGACCTACGTGACTTCCAGCAGGAATGCCTTATCGGTTTTTCTACAGTTTCAGCGAAACAAAACACATATCGGGATAGTCTTAGACAATAAGGGCAATACGGCGGGGATAGTAACATTAGAGGATATACTGGAAGAGCTGGTCGGTGAAATAAAAGACGAGACCGACATGGAGGAAAGCTCCGGTGACTGATATCCTTCTCGGTTTAGGGGTTATTGTTTTCTGCATAGTCTGTGAAGGTTTCTTTTCAGGAACAGAGACGGCGATGGTTTCCCTTGACCGCTCACGCATTAAAACGCTTGCCGACAAGGGCTCTAAAGCTGCTCTGCTTATACATAATCTGCTTGAAAGGCCGGAGCAGTTTTTCTCAACGACGCTGCTCGGCACCAATATGGTTGTGGTTCTCAGCAATGCCGTAGCTACCCTGATGGTGATAGAGCACATTGGTATTCAGTATGAATATCTAACCATCATGTTCATGTCCCCCCTGATACTTGTTTTTGGCGAAATTGTACCCAAAACAGTGTATCGCTACCATGCGGAGCGCATTGCCCTGCGTATCATTTTGCCCTTTAAAGTAATAGCAGTGATATTTTATCCATGTGTCGTGGTTTTTTCCTGGCTGACCAGACTGCTGGTGAGCCCCTTTGGTCTTGAGAGCAGAGAGCTTCGCCCCCACACCACCCGTGAAGATATCGAGAACTATCTTGACATGTGGGATATTAACAGCAGACTCAGGACGGCTGAAAAAAAGATGATTGAGCGCATATTTGATTTTGCAGAAACCGAAGTCGATGACATTATGATCCGACTGGTAAACATAGAGGCCGTGGAAATCAGTGACGACCTTGAAAAGGCAGTGAGTCTTGCCCAGAGAACAGGCTATTCACGGATACCAGTATATGGCGGCGAGGCCTATAATATGATAGGCATTTTGCATGCTTTTGACCTGCTGGTTGCACAGGGCAAGATGCAGACCATCAAGGACGTCATGCGCCCGGCCCGCTACGTGCCCAACAGTATGCCTATCGATGAATTGTTGAAGCAGATGCAAACAGAAGGAATAAGCATTGCAGTAGTTGTTAATGAATATGGGGGCACTATCGGCATCATTACTATTGAAGATATCCTGGAGGAGATTGTAGGTGAAATATATGATGAATATGACAAGGAGGAAAGTCATGTTTTGAGAATCGGCAAGAACAAATATCTTATTAATGCACGCATGGAGATAGATGAGCTCAATGAACGTCTTAACCTGGAATTGCCCAAGGATGACTATGAAACAGTTGCCGGTTTTATGCTGAAACAGATGGAAAAGATTCCCAAAACCGGCGAAAGCTTCCAATATGATCATGTTACCTTCACGGTAAAACAGGCCGACCGGCGTTCCATAAAGCAGGTATCTATTATTATTACTGCCCCCCCAAAAAAGGCCGGCAGTGAGAGTGAAAACCAATAAATTTGATTGCAATTGGCCTCTAAAATATATAAAACATACAGCAGGCGCTGAAACAATTTTTGGGAAGTCTCTACTATGCAAACCTTTAAAATAGTAGCCCTGCTTGTTCTGCTGGGGCTTGTGGCAGTTTTTACGTTTCAAAACACGGAAGTCATTGAGGTTACCCTGCTTGCCTGGTCAGTATCCATGTCAGTGTCGCTCATGCTGCTGGCAACGCTCTTTACCGGTATTTTACTAGGGCTGTTTGTTTCGCTGTTGAATGTACGCAAGAAAAATAAAAAAAGGGGGCTATCAACGAATAACCAATAATCATTATAAACAGAGGAGAATTGCATGATGGCTGGATTAGCGTTAATCCTTTCAATAATTGCTTTAATACTTGCCTATCTGGCATACCGCCGCTGTGGAGGTTCAAGTGATGAGCTGAAAGCAAAGGTTGAGGACCTTGGCATCACAACGGAAAACCTGAGAAAAAGGACAGCAGATGCCCTGAACAGTCTTGAAAAAAAGGTGCGGGGTGAAGATAAGAAGTCTTCAGTGGATGAACAGCCGGGTGCAGGCACAGAGGCTGAGACCGGAGAAGAAAAGGACACGTAACACGGGCAGATATATTTCAGAAACAACGAGAAGCAGTTACTGTATAGACAGGCTTCAAACCGGTCCTATGCCCTATACCGGTGTGGACCCTCGGGAAACCGCAGTGTTTCAAAGAAGCTGCTGATCTTATAGTTTTTCAGGTTTGAAGGCCAGACAGCTGAGGGGGGGCAGGGTCAACTTCACAGAGCAGGGCTTGCCTTGCCACGGGACCGGCTCTGAATACTTCCCTCCACAGTTTCCCCTGTTAGTTCCTCCAAATGTGTGCGAATCGCTGTTTAGAATTTCATGATAAAAACCTTCAGAAGGAAGTCCCAGGCGGTAGTTTTCCCGCGGAACAGGGGTAAAGTTATAAACAAACAGTATCATATTATCAGGGTCTTTTGCTTTTCTGATAAATGAAATAATACAGTTATCGGCATCTGTGAAATCTATCCATTCAAACCCGGTATGCTCAAAGTCCAGCTCGAACAGTGCAGGTTCAGAACGGTACAGCCAGTTGAGTGTTTTAACAAAATTCTGCAGTTTGTGATGGGGCTCATGCTGCAGCAGATGCCATTCTATGCTTGTGTTGTGATTCCATTCAGACCACTGGCCGATATCGATTCCCATGAATAAATGTTTTTTCCCGGGATGTCCGAACATATAACTGAGGAGCAACCGCATGTTTGCAAACTTTTGCCACACATCACCCGGCATTTTGCCAAGCATTGACCCTTTGCCATGTACAACCTCATCATGAGAAAAAGAAAGTATGAAATTTTCGTAAAAGGTATACAGCAGTGCAAAGGTGAGCATATTATGATGATGCTTGCGATGAATAGGATCCTTTGACATATATACCAGGATGTCATGCATCCAGCCCATGTTCCATTTCAGGCCGAATCCAAGACCCCCCAGATAGGTCGGCCGTGAAACAGCCGGCCAGGCGGTTGACTCCTCGGCAATCATCAATGCCCCTGGAAAGTAGCCATGTACCAGTTCATTTAATTTTTTTAGAAAGCCGATCGCTTCAAGATTTTCGCGGCCACCATGCTTGTTGGGAATCCACTCGCCCTCCTTGCGTGAATAGTCAAGATACAGCATGGATGCAACCGCATCAACGCGCAGCCCGTCGATATGATAATTAGTAAGCCAGAAGAGGGCATTTGAAATCAGAAAATTTACAACTTCATTGCGGCCATAGTTGAAGACCAGGGTGCCCCAATCGGGATGGCTGCCTTTTTTGGGGTCGGCATGCTCATACAGGCAGGTACCGTCAAAACATGCAAGTGCATGGGCATCAGAGGGGAAATGGGCGGGTACCCAGTCAAGTATTACGCCGATATCATGCTGGTGGCACTGATCGATAAGATACATCAGATCCTCGGGGGTACCGTATCTGGCGGTCGGGCTGTAGTACCCTGCGACCTGGTAGCCCCAGGAAGGATCATAGGGATGGGAAGCCAAGGGTAGAAATTCAACATGTGTGTAACCCATCTCCTTAACGTAGCTGATCAGCCGGGGTGCTATTTCGCGGTATGTTAACGAGCGGATACTTTCTTCATATATTTTCATCCACGAGCCCAGATGAACCTCATAGATTGAAATAGGTTTTTCAAGCTGATTGTTACTGGCGCGCTTGCGCATCCACCGGGCGTCGTTCCATTTGTACTTATCAATGCACCAGGTGATAGAAGCGGTTTTGGGGCGAAGCTCTGTATAGAAGGCATAGGGATCCGACTTAATAATAATATGGCCTTCCTGGGATTTAATCTCGTATTTATATAATTCCGCCTCTTTAAGTTCCGGAACAAAAAGTTCCCATATTCCCGATCCACCGCGGCAGCGCATTTGGTGCCGACGGCCGTCCCACCGGTTAAAATCTCCGACAACACTTACCCTGCGGGCATTCGGCGCCCAGACGGCAAAGGCAAAACCTTGAACACCGTTGAGGGTAATTTTATGGGAACCCAGTTTTTCATAAATTTTATGATTGCTGCCTTCAGCGAAAAGGTACATATCATAGTCTGAAAGTAAGGGGGGAAATGAGTACGGATCATGTACCATTGCAATGTGGCTGTTTTGATAGGTCACTTCGAAGCGATATGGAAAAAGATCCTCTACCCCGGCATAAACCGTTTCAAAAAAACCTTCCTGATGAACTCTCTGCATGACCGTTCTTTGCTCAGGGTAATTGTCTGCTACCACAACAACCTGCTGAGCCTCCGGCTGAAAGGTCCGTATGACAAGGGATTGTTCGCCGGCATCAGCTGCCGTGTGCATACCAAGAATACTGAACGGGTCATGGTGTTCAGCCGTTACTATTTGCTGTATAAGGTGCGTGGATATGGTCGCGTCCTGCATTGCTTTGTATTAAGTGTTTACTCTTTTGATAGTGAGTTATGCGTTCATTAAGGCACAATGTTAAAACCGGACCGAGAGAAGCGTTCGATCCCGGCTCAATCTATTGCCATATATATGTTTCTACTGCTTTCTGCAAGAATAAATTTCCCGGAACACAAAAAAACCTGCGTCAGCTGACACAGGTACCAATACTGTTCTAAAGCATTTCGCAAAAAAGCGTAGCTTTACAGGTGAGACTGTAACGGCTGATGCGGTTTGACCGCCTGCGGCTATGTGCTCGCTGGAATATCCGTAAATTACTATATCGTCCCTTGCTCACACCGCCACCGCTGTTGCTTTTACCACATCAGTCGTTGCAGTGCTTAAGGGTTATAGAAAAAAGGAAAATGCTCTTAATGTGCGTTGAATACTATTTTAATCAGCACCGCGGGCCAATGTGATTTTTGTTTCAGCCCGCAGCAGGTCTTCCCGGGCCTGTTCTTTTATTTCGGCGCTTTGTGTTGATAAAAGGATTTTTTGGGCGCGTCCCTTTTCAGCATAGGCTTCTTCGACATCAATCTGGTCCTGCAATTCAGCGTCCCGGGCAATAATGGTTACCCCCTCCCGGGTAATCATGAAAAAACCGCTTTCGACAAAAGCTTGAAACAGTTTGTTGCTTGTATCATAGGCTTTTAAAACCCCTATAGCACCTACACCCAAAAGGGGGACGTGCCCCGGCAAAATTCCGATAGGCCCTTGAACCGTGGGGATGATTGCAGAGCTTACCTCTTGATGAATTACTACCTGTTCGGGTGTAATCAGTTCAAGTTTGAAAAAATTTTTCTGTTCCATACTACCCTTTAAGCTTCTTGCCTTTTTCTACGGCCTCGTCGATTGTTCCAACCATGTAGAAGGCCTGCTCAGGCAAATCGTCGTGCTTTCCTTCCAATATTTCCTGAAAGCCGCGGATTGTTTCACTCAGAGAAACATATTTCCCGGGGGTGCCCGTAAAGGCTTCGGCTACAAAAAACGGCTGTGAAAGAAAACGCTGCATTTTGCGCGCCCGGGCAACGGTCAGCTTATCATCATCAGAGAGTTCCTCCATGCCCAGAATGGCGATTATATCCTGCAGCTCTTTATATTTCTGAAGAGTCGCCTGGACACTTCGAGCAACACCGTAATGCTCTTCTCCCAGTATGAGAGGGTCAAGGATCCGGGAGGTGGAATCCAGCGGGTCAACTGCCGGATAGATCCCCAGCTCCGCCAGGGACCGTGAAAGCACGGTTGTAGCATCCAGGTGGGTGAATGTTGTGGCCGGGGCAGGATCTGTCAGGTCATCTGCAGGAACATATACTGCCTGAATGGAAGTAATGGAGCCCTTGGATGTTGATGTAATCCTTTCCTGAAGGTCTCCCATCTCATTGGCGAGCGTTGGTTGATAACCAACTGCCGAAGGCATGCGGCCCAGCAATGCCGAAACCTCCGCGCCAGCCTGTGTGAAGCGAAAAATATTATCGATAAAAAGCAGAACATCCAGGCCCTGTTCATCCCTGAAATATTCTGCGGATGCCAGCGCTGAAAGGGCAACCCGCAGACGTGCTCCGGGGGGTTCATTCATCTGGCCGAAAACCATTACCGTTTTTTTAATAACACCGGATTCGTTCATCTCAAGCCACAGGTCATTACCCTCGCGGGTACGTTCACCGACACCGGCAAAACATGATATGCCGCCATATTCGGTCGCAATATTTCTAATAAGCTCCATAATCAGAACGGTTTTTCCAACACCGGCACCGCCGAACAGTCCAACCTTGCCGCCCTTGGAATATGGAGCAAGAAGATCAATAACCTTCAGACCGGTTTCAAATATTTCAATGGAGGTTTTTTGCTCCTCCATGGAAGGAGGCAGCCGGTGTATCGGATAGCGCTTGTCTGCCTGGGCTTCTCCCAACTCATCAATGGGTTCGCCCAGCAGATTAAAGACTCTGCCGAGGGTTCCTTCACCTACCGGTACGCTAATAGGGCCGCCGGTATCCACCGCCTCCATGCCTCGTACCAGACCGTCTGTAGAGGCCATTGAAACGGTTCTGACTATATTGTCGCCCAGGTGCTGCTCAACTTCCAGCGTCAGATCTATGTTTGCTTGCTTGTCGGTTAGTTTTATCGCATTGTAGATAGGGGGCAGATCCTCATTAGGGAAACGTATATCCACTACAGGACCGATTACTTGTACTATCTTTCCGGTTCTCAACGCTTAGTACCTCCAACTGTAATGTTTCAGTTTAAGAAAGGTTAACTTTGTAACGCTTCAACTCCGCCGATTATATCTATAAGCTCTTTGGTAATAGTTGCCTGACGGGCTTTATTGTAGCTCAGCGTTAGATCTTCTATTACCTCTTCTGCATTGTCATTAGCATTGCGCATTGCCACCATACGGGCAGCATATTCACTGGCAAGGGATTCTATGACACAGTGATATAGCTGCGTTTCAAGATAACGGGGGATTAAACGATAGGCAATCTCCTGAAAACTCGGTTCGAGCAGGAAGTCAACCGACCACTTGGTAAGTTCCTTCTTTTCGGCCTCTGATAACGGCGGAATAGGCAAATGCTGTTCGACCGTGGGAACATATTGTAAAACATTTTCAAAATGGCTATACAGCACAAAAACAGCATCAACCCGATTGGCTTGAAAAGCCTCAATCACTTGGGTGTTAATATTGGCCAGTTGTGTTTGAAGGCTGTCTCCCCAGGGAACATCATAGGCTCGTTCAATGGTGTGGTTCATGTGCGAAAGGGCATCAGTTGCTTTGCGGCCAATGGTTATGAAAGAGAACTCCAGTTCAGGATTTTCATCAATAAATTCCTTGACGGCATTTGTTACATTAACGTTAAACGTTCCACATAAGCCCCGGTCCGAGGCCAGAACAACCAGCAGTACTTTTTTGGTTTCCCTTTTCTCAAAAAGGGGGTGCCTAATATCCTCAGCAGAAGAACACAGTGCCCGCATTATTTTACCCATATTATACACATAAGGTCGGGAGTCTTCAGCCTGGGCCCTGACTTTATTGAGCTTTACAGCCGCCACCATTTCCATGGCCTTGGTTATCTGCTGAGTAGACTTGATGCCTCGTATTCGTCTCAGAATTTCTCTGGGTGATTCTGCCATGTAACGCTACGATCCTAAAAATGTTTTTTTAAATTCAGTGCAGGCCTTGTGTATCGCGGCAGCCAGATCATTTGTCAATTCCTTTCTGGTTTTCAAGGCCTCCGTTATATCAGGATAACTTGAGCTCATGAAGCTGAGGAATTCTTTTTCAAATGCTTTTACGCGTTCCACCGGCACCTCATCCATCATGCCTTGTCCGGCGACATAGATAATAATTATCTGTTCTTCAGTTGCGCAGGGTTCATATTGAGGCTGTTTCAGGATTTCTATCAGACGTTCTCCACGATTAAGTTGTGCCTGGGTAGACTTGTCAAGTTCGGATCCGAATTTGGTAAAAGCTTCCAGTTCCCGGTATTGAGCCAGATCAAGGCGCAGGGAGCCGGCAACTTTCTTCATGGCCTTATTCTGGGCATTGCCTCCAACACGAGAAACTGAAAGGCCGGCATTGATGGCCGGCCGTACGCCGGCATAGAAAAGATCGCTTTCCAGGTATATCTGACCATCAGTAATAGAAATAACGTTTGTAGGAATGTAGGCTGAAAAATCTCCAGCCTGGGTTTCTACAAGAGGAAGAGCGGTAAGCGAGCCGCCGCCGTTTTCATCATTGAGTTTTGCCGCACGTTCCAGCAGGCGAGAATGCAGATTGAAAATATCCCCGGGAAAGGCTTCACGCCCCGGGGGACGCCTGAGCAGAAGAGATACCTGCCGGTAGGCCACAGCATGTTTCCACAAATCATCATAAATGATGAGGGCATGACGGCCCGTATCTCTAAATTCCTCGCCAATTGCACATCCGGAAAACGGGGCTATATACTGCATCGGTGCAGGATCACTTGCCCCGGCCGCAACCACAACGGTATATTTCATTGCGTCGTATTTTTCCAGGGTTTCTACTACCCTGAGGATAGTAGACTGCTTTTGTCCTATGGCTACATAGATACAATAGACCGGCTGCCCGGCATCAAATTCTGAACGTTGATTGATAATCGTATCTATGGTTATGGCCGTTTTACCGGTCTGGCGGTCGCCGATAATGAGTTCCCGCTGCCCGCGCCCAATAGGTATCATGGAATCAATGGCCTTAATGCCGGTTTGCAAGGGTTCTTTAACGGGCTGACGCGCAACGACATTGGGGGCTCCATATTCAATGGGACGCATGTTTTCCGTTGCGATAGGTCCTTTCCCATCGACGGGTTCACCCAGAGAATTAACAACGCGACCCAAAAGCGCATCTCCAACAGGAACCGAAATAATACGTCCTGTAGAACGAACAGTTTGACCTTCATGTATTCTGGTACTTTCACCCAGCAGAACGGCCCCCACGGAATCTTCTTCCAAGTTGAGGGCTATGCCATGTATGCCCCCTTCGAATTCGAGGAGCTCAGATGCCTTGCACTGTTCAAGGCCGTAAATCCGGGCAACACAGTCGCCTATTTGGAGAACGGTGCCCACATTTTCCATGGTGAGCCGTTCCTTAAAATCACCGATTTCTTTACGTATGACCGATGTTATTTCTTCCGCCTTTAGTTCCAAAGTGAGTATCTCCTCTTATTATTATTAGGTGACGTGGTGCGCCTGGCCCACATGCTGCTGTAAATGTTTCCTCATCCGCGAGAGTCGTCCGGTGATACTGCCGTCTATTATATAGGTACCGAAAAAAACCTGCAGTCCGCCCACAATGGTTTTGTCTATTTCCGATTCAAAATCCACCTTCTTTTCGAGACGTTTTTCCAGGACTGTGCGCAGGTGCTCAAACTGAGAGGTGTTCAGCTCTGCAGCAGACCGGACTTTAACCCGTACAAGCCCGCGCAGTTCATCGGCAGCGTTCTTGTATGCGGTGTAAAAAAAACCAAAAGCTTTTTCCCGCTTTTTATCAATAGCAAGATTCAGGAAATTTTTTACAATTTCAGGGGCCTCTTCCCCGAGCAAAGCACCCAGCAGTTTTTTCTTGCGCTCCCGCGGAAACGTCGGGTGGTACAGGCAGGCAGCGAACTGCCTGTCCTGTTTAATACTACTGTCAAGGATGTGCAATGCCTCTTCGACCTCATCAACACGGTTGTGTTCATGGGCGATCTGAAGCAGTGCCCCAACATAGCGTTTAGTGACCTTGAGCTCTATCACGAGGGCATGCCTCCAATTTTTTCAATGATATCGTCAGAGAGCTGTTCTGCTTCCTGGGCAGTAATGTTTTTTGCAATAATGCGGGAAGCGATTTCAATGGAGAGGTTTACAACATCTGCACGAATCTCTGCAATAACGCGCTTTTTTTCCTGCTCAATCTCTGCAAGCCCTTTTTCCTTGATGAGGTTTGCTTCCTGACGGGTTTTTTCAATGATTTCCTGTCCGGTTTTCTCGGCTTGCTGGGCGGCATCCTGAATGATGGATTCTGCCTGTTGCTGCACCTCCTGGAGCTTTTTCTCATACTGCTCTTTGAGGGCATTCAGATCATTCTGGGTTTGTTCATTCTCTTCATAGGCAGCTCTGATCTCATTTCCCCGTTTCTGGATCATGTCCATGATCCTGCCAAACAGAAATTTTTTCAGAAGCCAGTACAGAACAAGGAAGCCGACTATTTGTATGAACAACAGCTTAAAATTTAACCCGAGCTGCTCTACTAATGCATCCATATGATCATGTTAAATATTAGAGGTTAACGAATTTTTATGTGCTGACTGTTTGCTACAGTCGAAGCCTAGCCCATGCTGCCCAGTGCTTTTATCATTTCCAGGGCACTTTCGGGAGCAGGCAGCTTGCCCATTAATAAAATTCCGACAACCAGTGCATATATGGTAAGGGCCTCAATAAGGGCTGCGCCGATAATAAGGGTTGTGCGCAGGTTCCCGGCTGCCTCAGGTTGGCGTGCCGTGCCTTCCAGTGCTGAGGAAACTGCCCGGCCGATACCGGCACCACCACCGACTGCGGCCAAACCGATAGCCAGACAAATACCTAATCCAACCAAACCGAAATAAATCATAATGTAAACCTCCCTTGAAAAAATTTTTATTATAAACTACTCAGTATCTACATGAAAAGTTCTATGCTTTCTCAATGCTCCTCATGTTCTTCTATGGCCAAGCTCAGGTATACTGAAGAAAGCAAGGTAAAAACAGTTGCCTGGATAGTGCTGAACAGAAGCGCCATTATAACCATAACCAGATGGATGGGAACCGGTATCCATCCCAAAATAAAGGGGGTCAATATTACCAGAAGTGCCAGGGTTAAATCTTCTCCCGTCAGGTTGCCGAAAAGCCTGATTGCAAGCGAGGCCGGGCGGGCAAATTCCCCTATTACATGAATGGGGAACATAAGAGGTGCAAGCATGACAGGCTCAAAATAATGTTTGAAATATTTCAGGCCCTTTATCCTGATTCCCTCGTAATTATACATGCAGAACACTACAAGAGCCAGGGCCAGGGTTGTGTTTATCGAATTAGTTGGAGAATGCATCAGAGGAATAAGACCCCAGAAGTTCATTAAAATGATATAGAGAAAAACGGTTCCAATAAACGGTAAATACCGCCTGGTGTGTTCACCGAGAATATCATGTATAAAGTTATAAAGACCTTCGATAATAATTTCCAGCAGGGCCTGAGAGCCGGCAGGGATCTTCTGCATTTTGCGGGTTGACCACAAGGAAACAGCAACAAGGAAAAGGCCTACCAAAAATGACATTATTACCGGGAGCCATTCATGAAGGGTCAGGCCAAAGTATGTATGGTGCATATCCAGTCCCGTGAAGTCCAGAAAAGAAGGGAGTTCAAGAGACTGTTCGGCTGTGCTGCTGGTGTGAGCTTCTGAAGCCATTCCTATTTTTGCCTATTAAAGAGTTTACTCAATCCTGCAAAAAGTATTGCAACCTGTGTTACGGCTATACCACCAACCAATGCAAATGGATTTATGGCTATATGTTTAAAGGCAAACCAGAGTGCAACACCTAAAACGGGGAATTTGAAGATAAAAATCTTTATTGCTAAAATAACTACTATGGGGTTTGGGCTGTCGTTTTTTTTCTCCTTTACGATTACATTTACAGTCCACCAGGTACTAAGATAAAAAACAATACCGACTATAGAACCAATTACAAGCCCATTTGTTATTGATCTGTTACCAAAAAAGAGAGAGAGCAGTAACAGCGTTACTGCTAGGATGACAGATAAAAAAAAATTCTTCTGGGAGTGTCCAACACCAGCGACATTTTTTTTAATATTAATAATGGCGTAATGATTCTTTTAAAAAGTTATTGCTTGTTGTCATTTATTTCTCTAGTCGACTGTATAAACTTTATAAATGCTCCTGCAATAAATGCCAACAGGAAAATGAGCATAAACCAAGGTGCAGTACCGAGTTTTTTATCAATATAGCTGCCAAGATAATAACCTACCAGTATAGCAGCTCCCATCATCAGGCCAAAACTGCCTACCAGTGAAACAGCGCGAAAGGATTTTCCCAAGCCTTTCTTGTAAAATTTCACAATGGTTTACTATATCAACAACATTAATTTTAAAACATTAATAGAAAAATAAAAAAATGTCAAGTAATTATAGACAATTATTGCCGACAAATAACTAGAATCTTATCTCCCTTCTACGCTTGTAGCGGACATTCTGTAAAATCAGCCCGATAATAAATCCTATCAGCACTGCAGCACTCCCGGCAATAAACCAGAGCAGGTTGGTGTTTTTTCGTAATTCGTCATTTTCACTGGTAAGCAGAGAAATTTTTCTTCCGAGCTTAATCAGTTCTTTTTTTGAGTTATCATAATCATCTTTTAATGCAATATAATCAGTGCAGGAGACTTTCAGTTCATTATATTGGTCTTCAAGTGTGTTTATTTTTTTTTCCTGCCTTGTGCTTGTTTTTTCCAGCTCTTTTTTTTCTTTCTTCAACTCCCGCATCTTTTCCGTTGTAGTGGCCTGTTTTTCCTGCAGCTTAGCGACCTGGGAGGTAAGCTCTGATATCACAATGGGTTTTGGCTTTGCCTGGGTGAGATATCGCCGCAGGGTCCAGCCTTCGATACCGTTGGCAAGCTGGATGTGGGCATATTCCCCGTCTATGGCTAGAACCTCTACGTGATCGTTAGATTTTGCAATGGCAAGTATCTTATATTCCAAGCCTTTTCCAGCCCGCACGGCTACCTCCAGAGTATCAGTAATGTACATGGTCTCTGCTTGTAGTAAAGCGGGTGTTACTATAATGAAAAGCACGATCCAGATACGATGCAGTTTTGTATACATAAAACCCTCCTGCATTTAGCTATCAAAGCTCGGGCCGGGTAAAGTTTTGGACAGCCTGTAAACCTTAAATAATGTTTCTATTTTATTTTTTTTAAAATTGCAATAATTTAATATTAAAATTAAAAAAGGTAATGCTGCAAACAGGAAGATTTTTTTCCAGGGCACTGTTCAAATTTTTGCACAGTGATACACGAGGCAGTGTTGGATCAAATACGGCGTTTACCTTTAAAATAATTTGTGCTACATCTAAATTACGCAGACGTAACTATGATAATCATTATTATAACAGTGTAAATATGGGCCTAGAAATTCTTTCTCCACTCAGCAGCCCCCAGGAAGTAGAACCTTTGGTTCAGTCCGGGGCCGATGTTTTTTACTGTGGACTGCTTCCCTCTGATTGGCGGCAGTCCTATACGGTAGCGGCCTCTCTCAACCGTAGGCAGGAGGACAATCCTGTCATATGTACAAGCCCCCACATAAAAACCTTCAAAGAATTTGAAGAAAGCATAAAGCTTGCGCATAAATATAAAACGCCGGTTTTCTTGACGCTTAATGAACATTATTACGATCAGAGTCAATACCCATATCTGGAAGGCTATATTGAAAAAGCACTTAATGCCGGTGTTGACGGTTTTATAGTCGGTGACATTGGCATGATTCTGACCATCCGTGAAAAGGATCCCCGTGCAAAAATCCATATAAGCACTGCAGGGACAGCCTTTAATTCTGAAACAATTCATTTTTACCGCGATCTCGGGGCCTCCCGGGTGATCCTGCCACGACATCTTTCCCTGGAAGAAATCGGTGAACTGGCCCACAATGTTTCCGGGATTGAGCTTGAAGCATTTATCCTTAATTCACGGTGTGCAAACGTGGACGGGTTCTGTACATTTCAGCATGGTCTGGCCGAGTTTATACCCGAGAAAGAACGCAAGCGGGATTATGAAAATGCCTGCATGGTACTGTATAATATAACTGCTGATGTAAAAGGCTGCACAGAGGAAGAAGGTGAACAGCTGCTTAAAGAAAAGGTTTCCTGGGAACGGCAGCACTTCTGGTCGGCGATGCACATAGATGAAAGACCCTGCGGTGCATGTGCTCTATATGAATTTGAAGAAATGGGCCTGGCTGGAGTGAAAATCGTAGGCAGGCAGAATACACCGGAAAAGAAGATACAGGATGTAGGCTTTATTAGACAGCTTCTGGACTTTTTGAAGTCTGCAAAGCCCTCAAAAAAGCAATTCAGAGAATATGCCCGGAAGCTCTACCGCAAGCACTATGAAAGACCCTGTATTATTTTCAAATGTTATTATCCTTCCGTGCTTATTAATAAAGCTGGATAGAAGCACAGGGCTAACCTTATCGGGGGCCGCTCATTAAAAGATGTTACCTGTAAGCCCGGTATGACGGCTGTTTGCGCACTTGAATATGCCGGATACAGGATGCATTTTTTTGCAGCATTTGCAGAATATTAAGGCGGATATTGCCTTGCTTCCCGTTTCCGGTACATATGTTATGACAGCCGAAGAAGCAGTTAGGGCCACACGTATGATCAAACCCTCTGTCGCAATTCCTATGCATTACGGCAGTATTGTTGGATCTGAAGATGATGCCAGACTTTTTGCGGAACAACTGGCAGACACAATTGAGGTCGTTATACTCGAGGAAAGAATAGTTTTCATTACGGTAAAAGGTGTCCTGAATGCAGGATCTAGAAAATCTTTTATTATCGTTTTTTATCTGACACATTCATTATTTAATAAAATAAAAAATTTTATTTTCTGATTACTCATGGAACCCGCATACCTGAGCGCCCATAAAGAGGGTATCCTTAAGGAAAAAATAGATCAGGCGCTTTCCCGGTTGGAATCCTGTGTTTTATGTCCGCGTTTGTGCACGGTTAACCGCTTTGCAGGAGAAACCGGTTTTTGCCGCACAGGGCGCTACGCCCTTATGTCAAGCTATGGTCCCCATTTTGGCGAAGAGGCTCCGCTGGTAGGCCGGTTTGGTTCGGGCACAATTTTTTTTACCCACTGCAACCTGCTTTGTGTTTTTTGTCAAAATTATGAGATCAGCCATAAAGGTGAAGGATATGAAGTTTCGCCACAAAAACTTGCAGATAGTATGGTTGAGCTTCAAAACAAAGGAGTTCATAATATTAATTTTGTAACGCCATCGCATGTTGTTGCCCAGATACTAGAAGCACTGCCGTTGGCAATTGACAAGGGGCTGCATGTGCCGCTTGTCTATAACTCCGGCGGATATGATAGCGTAGAAACACTGTGTCTTTTGGAGGGGGTTTTTGATATCTATATGCCTGACGTGAAATTTTTTAGCAGCAAATCGGCCAACGCATATTGTAATGCTCCTGATTATCCGGCGGTGGTTAAAAAAGCCCTAAAGGAAATGCATCGGCAGGTAGGTGATTTGATTATTGATGAGCACGGACAGGCTCAGCGCGGCCTGCTTGTGAGACACCTTGTAATGCCTGAAGATGCGGCCGGTACAAAGCAAGCGATGCACTTTCTGGCCCAGGAGATTTCCCGCAACACGTATGTAAATATCATGGATCAATATCATCCCTGTGGAAACCTTGACCGCTTTCCTGAACTAGCCCGGCGAATTAAGGACGAAGAGTTTCACCAGGCACTTGAAGATGCCCGGGCCGAAGGCATCACACGCCTTGATGACAGACAGCGGGGATTTCTGCTTAATTGGAGATGAACTGTTAAATAATGAGTAATGAGTGCTGAGTCAAAACAGATAGTTGCTCAGTACTCATTACACAGCACTTTTTTTATATGCTTTACTATTCGTTTAATACCTATCTGCAGGAAAAATTTAATGAAAGGGTACAAAAAGTTACCCTTGATGCAAGTCTTTCGTGTCCGAACAGGGACGGAACCAAAGGCACGGGGGGGTGTATCTACTGTGACTATCGCGGTTCCGGCAGCGGTGCGGGGGGGCGTTACCCAAACCTTCACGCCCAGGCCCTGGCCGGCATGGAGTTTCTGAGCAGACGCTACAAAGCAAAAAAGTTTATAGTCTACTTTCAGTCGTTTTGTAATACCTATGCGCCGCTTGCGACTTTGAAAACACTGTATGACGAGGTCGTCATACTTCCGGGTGTTGTAGGGCTGTCGGTGGCAACCAGGCCGGATTGTCTCACACCGGAGATTATGGAGCTTCTGGCAAGCTATGCCGAGCGCATGATGGTCTGGCTTGAACTGGGTCTGCAGTCAGCTGATAATGAAACCCTGAGGCGCATTAACCGCGGACATACCTACGAGGAGTTTCTGGCTGGATACAGGCTTGTCAGGAACTACCCCGTACTTGTGTGCCTCCATGTTATTATTGGGCTTCCGGGAGAACAGCGTACCCATGTTCTTGCAACGGCCCGGGAGGTCTCCCGGATCAGGCCTGAAGGTGTAAAAATTCATTCTCTGTATATACACAAAAATACGGCCATCGAGCAGCTTTTTACAGCAGGTGCATACAAGCCGCTGGAGCAAAAAGAGTTTGTCGGGCTTGCCTGTGATTTTTTAGAGCTGATTCCCGACGATACAGTTGTCCAGCGTATCACCGGCGACCCTGACCCCCGTGAACTTGTTGCACCGCTATGGGCCCTTAACAAACAGGAAACCCTTGATATGATTTATAAGGAGATGGGGTCACGCGGCAGCCGGCAGGGCTGCAAATTGAGTGATGTATGCTGTGCTCACCATCAGACCCTGCAAGAAGTGAGGTCCTAGAGTCCGAGTCCGCATTATTCATGACTATTAGCGGCCATCCTGCGGTAAGAGGGTTACGTGCTGCAGGCTATGTGTTCGCAAAAACGGCTGCTTTCTTGATGGCCAGACATTGCTCGCACCGCCTTTGCAGCCCAACCCGATACCGCAGGATGCAGGTGGGCCGAAAGGGTTCCTTGTAGTAAACACCAGGAGATAGTGTGTTCACTATATGCTGATGAATAATGCGGGCTAGTGCATGGCCATGTGTGCTGAAGGGAGGTTATACATGTTAGAATATATTAAAACAAGACGCAGCATTAGACAGTTTGCTCGTAATGATGTTGATGATAAAACTGTCGAAGAAATTATTGAAATGGGCACCTGGGCTCCCTCGGGGCTTAACAACCAGCCGTGGAAATTTGTTGTAATCCGCGACAGAGGAGTTTTGAATACCATAGCACAGCTGACCAGATATACACCTATTTTAGAAAACGCTCCGGTCTGCATTGCTGTTTTTCTTGATACTGCCTTAAGTTATCACCGCGAAAAAGATATTCAGGCTATTGGTGCCTGCATCCAAAATATGCTGCTCACCATTCACTATAAAAAACTTGGGGCCGTGTGGCTGGGAGAGATTCTGAAGAACAGCAAACAGGTTGAACAAATTCTTGAGGTTCCGGAAACACTTGAGCTTATGGCTGTAGTAGCCTTGGGACATCCCGGGGAAAAGCGGGAGCCAGGCAATAGAAAGCCGGCTGCAGAGTGTATTATTGCCAGGAAGTAGCCTGTTGTGCTTGTGCCGGGTATGGATTGTTTCTAGTACTTCTGGACAATTAACCTTGGGTGTAAACTGGGCACGCACCTGCTTGATTGCTGCGGGCAACCTGCTCGCTGGAACGACTATTAGTATAGTTCAGGCTGAGGCTCGCACTGCCCTTGCTGCCCAAACAGGCGCGA